>JBLNDG010000189.1:0-7195 GCA_050261415.1 Caulobacteraceae bacterium
CCCGATGGGGAGATAGAGTTTGTTGGAAGAACTGACTATCAGGTTAAGATCAGGGGTTTCAGGATAGAACTTGCTGAAATCGAGGCTTGTTTACTGGAGCATGAAGAAATTAGGGAAGCGGCTGTAATTCTATATCGTAATGAAAACCATGACGGCGAGCTTCGTGCATTTATTAAAGCCGATAAAGCTTTGAAGCCAACTGATATAAAACGCTTTCTCTCAGATAAACTTCCTGATTATATGATACCTTCATATTATATCAATATCGAAAGCATGCCCCTTACTCCCAATAATAAAATTGACAGGAATGCTTTAAGTAAATATGGCGTAGACTTCAGTTCCAGGATGAACTACTCCGCCCCGTCAAACGACACGCAATCAAAACTGGTATCTATATGGGAGGAGATACTGAATTTAAGCGGTATAGGCGTAGAAGACAATTTTTTTGAAATAGGCGGCAATTCTTTAATGGCGATGCTGTTAGTATCGAAAATCAATAAGGAATTCGGTATAGCCATTCCTTTGAATGAAACTCTGAGAAGGCAGAACATAAGAGAATTGGCGGAATATATAGATAGTATAAACACTAATATATACTCAACAATAAAATATGTCGCCCAAAAGGAATATTACCAAGTATCTTCAGCCCAGAAAAGATTATTTATACTGAATCAAATAGAAGATATTGGCACAAGTTATAATATGCCGGGGATCATGTCGATAGAAGGAGAGTTGGATTTGGCACGACTTAAAGATGCTTTTAATCTGCTTCTAAAAAGACATGAGATTCTTAGGACATCATTTGAATTAGTTAACGGTCAGCCTGTTCAGAAAATAAGTCAGAATGTTGAAATAAATCTGGACTATTATGACAATTCATACGGCGAAATACATGAGATTAGTGAGATGCTCAATGATTTTGTCAGGCCGTTTGATTTGTCCAAAGCTCCCCTTCTAAGGGTAAGACTTGTTAAGGTAGAAAATAACAAGCATCTGTTATTGTTTGACATGCATCATATAATAGCTGATGGAATATCTACAGGCCTTATTATAAATGAAGTCGTAAAGCTGTATGACGGATATAGATTACCTGAATTGAAACTACAGTACAAAGATTTTTCAGAGTGGCAGAATAACCTGTTTTCAAGTGACGCTATAAAAAGGCAGAAAGAGTACTGGGAGCAAGTTTTTTCCGGTGAAATACCTGTATTGAATATACATACGGATTTCCCAAGACCCAAGATTCACAGGTATGAAGGCTCCAGGGTTGATATCGTTATTGGGGAAGATTTGTCAAATAAGCTTATAAAAATGACATCCGAAATGGGAGTAACACTTTTTATTACCTTATTGACTTCATTTTATATTTTATTATACAAATATTCAGGTCAAAACGATATTGTGATCGGAACGCCAATAGCAGGCAGAAACCACCCGGACCTGGAAGATATGATAGGAATGTTTGCAAATACTCTTGCCATGAGGAATTACCCGGATGGGCACAAAACATTCAGGAGTTTTTTAAATGAAGTAAAAGAGAATGCATTTAGGGCTTATGAGAATCAAGACTACCAATTTGAAGAACTGATTGACAATTTAAAGGTACGCAGGGATATGGGAAGAAACCCGCTTTTTGACATAGCCTTTACACTTCAAGACGAATATCTTCCTAAGATAGGGGTAAGGAGCAAGAATTTGAAATTCACTCATTACGAATTTGAAAGCAATACATCAAAGTTTGACCTGACAATATTTGCAGCCCGGATAAAAGGAAATATAAAAATTTCCATGGAATATAGCACTAACCTGTTCAGGCCGGAAACTGTAAAAAGAATGCTGATACATTACGAAAATATTCTCAGACAGGTGGCCGACAATCCTTCCATCGAGATTTCAAAAGTATGCATATTGTCAGAGGAAGAGTTACGGATATGGCGAGGATTCAACAATACCCGATCGGATTATCCAAGGAACAGCACTATTCATAGGCTGTTTGAAGAGCAGGTAAGAAAGACGCCTGAAAATATAGCGGTGTTATCCAAAGACACAAAAATAACCTATTCGGAATTGAATGAAAGTGCAAACCAACTGGCTGCATATCTGCGTCATGCATTGAATATTGTCCCGGACTCAAGAGTTGGAGTTTTGATGACAAGGTCAAAATATATCTTGATTGCGATTCTTGGGATTCTAAAGGCAGGGGGCGCATATGTGCCAATTGATCCTGCTTATCCGGAAGATAGAATAAAGCATATCATAAACGATGCTGGTATAAATGTAGTTGTTTCAGTAAAGAAATATATTGGATTACTGAACAGACTTCAGTGGGAATGCAGGGAATTCCATGCATATATATGCATGGATAGTGCTGATGTTTACAATGAAGAAGAATATGAAAACAAGCTGATGGATAAAGAGCTATGGGATTATGTAGGTAGCACGGCAACTGACGATATCACCGGCGGCGGATGGGTCAGCAGCTATACCGGTGAGCCTTTTTCCAGGTTGGAGATGGATGAATATGCGGATAATATATTCGTGAAACTTAAGCCATACTTGCATGAGAAAGCAAGAGTATTGGAGATTGGATGCTCTTCAGGTCTAAGTATGTATAAAATTGCACCTTATGTTGGATTTTATTATGGAACCGACCTATCCAGCGTTATAATCGAAAACAATAAGCAAAAGATATTGAAAGAGAACATTGATAATATAAAGGTTGAATGCATTCAGGCAGATGAGATTGACAAGCTTTCTGAAAGAGAATTTGACATCGTTATTATGAATAGTGTTGTTCAATCTTTCAATGGATATAATTATTTGAGAAGGGTTATCTCCAAAGCCATAAATCTTATGGCGGATAAGGGTATATTGTTTATTGGAGATATTATGGACCAGGATCTTAAATCAGAATTTTACAGGTCTCTGATGGAGTTTAAACAAAATAACTTAAATTCCGGTTACAGGACAAAACTTGATTTTTCGTCGGAATTGTTTGTATCAAGAGGTTTCTTTGAGGACTTGGCTGTCGATTTGAAGGAAATATCGGGCATTGATTTTTCTTTAAAAAAGCACAGTATAAAAAATGAGTTGACCATGTATCGTTATGATGCGATTTTTACAATAGATAAAAGCAAAAATGGAACACTTCGCAAGAAATCCAAGTATCAATACGGCATAAATGATGTCATGGATTTCACATACCCGTATACTCCATCTCAAGTCAGCGCGGAAAACCTAGCGTATGTTATTTATACATCAGGGTCTACAGGTAAACCGAAAGGGGTAAAGGTTACTCATCGTGGACTTGTGAATTATATATGGTGGGCAAATAAAACATATGTCAGGGGCGAAAAACTTGGCTTCCCGCTATATTCTTCCATATCTTTCGATTTGACCATTACATCTATATTCACTCCGCTTATCTCGGGAAATGTTGTGGTGCTGTATGAGGAAGACAGGAATATTATATCTTTACTGGAGGATATACTGGCGGAGAAAAATGTAGGCATTATTAAGCTAACTCCGACTCACCTTAGCATACTTAATTCATTAAGACTGGAAAAATCCAATATTAAGAGAATAATTGTAGGCGGAGAGAATTTTAAAACCGAGCTCGCCAGAAAAATACACAATAAGTTTCATGGCGAAGTTGAAATATATAATGAATACGGTCCTACCGAGACAGTTGTTGGTTGCATGATTTACAAGTTTGATCCCGATAAGGATATCAGAGATTCTGTTCCCATAGGTACTTCAATCGATAATGTAAGGGTGTATCTGCTGGATAATGACTATAACCATGTTTGTATTGGAGGAATAGGACAGATATATATTGCAGGCGATGGAGTGGCGAAGGGTTACATGAATTTGCCCGAACTGACAAATAAAAAATTCATAGACGATCCCTTCTGGAGAGGAGATGTGATGTATGCTTCAGGGGATCTGGCAAGGTTGCTTCCTGACGGTAACCTTGAGTTTTTAGGCAGGAAGGACAATCAGGTAAAAATACGAGGGTATAGGGTGGAATTGGATGAAATTGAAGCTAGGTTGCTTGAACATAGCTTAATAGAAGACGCGGTTGCAATAGATATTGATGAAGCTGATGGAAGCAAATGTATTTGCGCATACCTTGTTTCAAATCGCGACGTGGATATAAATGATATCAGGGAATATTTATCAAAAAAATTACCGGATTATATGGTTCCGTCATATTACGTAAAAATGAAAAAGATACCGTACACATTGAACGGAAAGGTGGATAGGGATAACCTGCCGGCGCCTTCAAATCAATTTGAGGATTCTGCGAATTTGTTTGCAAGGGATAACGAATATGAAAGTAAATTGCAAATGATATGGAAGAAAGTGCTGGGTCCGGGTGTTGGGAAAATTGAAAGAGAGGACAATTTTTTCAATCTTGGAGGCCATTCGCTAAAAGCAATAACCCTTGCAGATATGATACATAGGGAATTTGGTACCGAAATACCTTTAAGAGAAATATTTAGTAAACCCACATTTAGAGAGCAGGCAATTTATATAAGCCAATCGAAGCAGAATATTTATACTCTGCTCAATCCTGTTGAGAAACGGGAATATTATCCTTTATCGCCGGCTCAAAGGAGATTGTTTGTTATCTGCCGGATGGAAGGTACCGGAACAAGCTACAATATGCCCTTCAGCGCCGTTTTAAGGGGAAAACTGGATATATCCAAACTGACAAAGGCTTTTAAGGTATTAGTAAGGAGGCATGAGTCACTAAGGACATCAATATTTTTTGCCGAAGGTGAACCTATGCAAAAGATACACGAGGATATTAATTTTGAATTGATACAAAAAGAATCCAGGGAAGAGGAAATAGACATCCTGATGGCCAATTTCATAAGACCGTTCAAATTGGATGAAGCACCGCTATTCAGGGCGGAAATCGTTAGGATAGATGAAGAATGTCATATATTGTTTTGCGACATGCATCATATAATATCTGACGGTTTATCAATGAATATTATAATCAAAGAGCTGGAAGACCTCTATTATGATACAGCCTTACCCGAGTTGACGATACAGTATAAGGATTATGCTGTATGGCAGAATAGTGTTTTAGGAGAGGATACTGTTAAAAAACAGGATAAATATTGGATAGACCTTTTTAAAGGAGAGATTCCTGTAGTAAATATGCCGTCGGATTATCCAAGACCAGCTTTAAAAAGCTTTGAGGGCGACAGGGTCATTAAAAGATTCGATGAGACGGTTACTGCGAGACTCAGGCGACTCGGGCAAGAAGCGGGCGCTACGCTTTATATGGTGCTGCTGGCGATATTTAATATCACTGTTTCGAAATACACATCTCAGGAGGATATAATAATCGGGACACCTGTATCAACCAGAGGACATAGCTATTTGAATAATATAGTGGGGCTTTTTATTAACATGCTTGCAATGAGGAACTGTGCAAATGGGTACAAAACATTTAGTGAATTCTTGGGGGAAGTAAAGGAAAATGCAATAAGGGCTTTTGAGAATAGAGATTATCAATTTGAGGAATTGGTATCAAGGCTTAACCTTAAAAGGGACATGAGCAGAAATCCGCTATTCGATATTGTTTTTGCACTTCAAAACAACGAGGCTGTGAAAAGAAGTAAAAGGGACATATCTATTATTCCCCGCGACAAGAAGCTTTACACTTCAAAATTTGATATTACCTTAAATGTAATTGAAATGAATGATTTTTTAGAACTTGAATTTGAATATTGTACAAAATTGTTTAAAAAAGAGACAATAGAAAGATTTATCTCTTGTTTTGAAAACATAACAAAGGAAGTTATCGATGACCCGAATTTAAAGTTGTCTGACATAAAGCCGATCCCGAATGATGAAATATATCATATTATACACGATTTTAACGACACGGCGAGGGAGTATGAAAAAGACAAGACAATACATGGGCAGTTTGAAGAGCAGGCCGCGAGGACTCCGGATGGTATAGCAGTAATATATGGGGATAAGGGGATAACATATAGGGAATTGAATGAAAAGGCCAACCGGATAGCAAGGCGCCTGAGGGAAAAGGGAACAGTCAGGGACAGCATAGTGGGGATAATGGTGGATAGATCCATTGAGATGATAATAGGGATAATGGCGGTGCTTAAAGCAGGAGGCGCATACCTGCCGATAGACCCATCATATCCGAGGGACAGGATATCGTTCATGATAAAGGACAGCGGGACAAGGATATTGCTGACAGAGGGAAAGTATCTCGACACGGCTGCCTGCGTCAAAGGAGAAGTGATAGATATAAGAGATGCAGGGACATACCATGAAGATGGGTCGAATGTGAAAAATGAGAATGCCCCTGAGGACTTGGCGTATGTCATATACACATCGGGCTCCACGGGGAAACCTAAGGGAGTAATGATAGAACACAGGTCGGTGATCAACTTTTTTGCCGGTATGGAGGACAAAATAGATTTTTCACCTTCGAAGACCATAATGTCCCTTACAACGATTTCATTCGATATCTTTGTACTTGAGACCTTATTGCCGCTGACAAAGGGGATGACGGTAGTAGTAGCCGGAGAAGAGGAGCAGAGGGATCACAAGCGGCTAAGGAAAGCGATAATAAGGAATAATGTAGAAATGCTGCAGATGACGCCGTCAAGGCTGCAATTGATGGTGAGCGACGGCAACGGGATACTGCAGATAGACAGTATAAAGGAATTGATGGTAGGAGGGGAGGCCTTTCCGCAAAGACTGCTGGAGAAAGTAAGGGAGCAATTCCGTGGGAGGATATATAACATGTACGGTCCCACTGAGACAACGGTGTGGTCTACAGTGAAGGAACTCACGGGGAGTCAGGAAGTAACCATTGGGAAGCCAATAGCCAACACGCAGGTGTACATACTGGACAAGTATCAGAAAGTGGTACCGGTAGGTGTAGAAGGTGAACTTTATATTTCGGGAGACGGTTTGGCAAGGGGGTACTTGAACAGGTCTGAATTGACCAGGGAGAAATTCGTATCAAATCCCTTCATACCCGGGGCAAAGATGTATAGGACAGGCGACATGGCAAGATGGCTGCCCGATGGGGAGATAGAGTTTGTTGGAAGAACTGACTATCAGGTTAAGATCAGGGGTTTCAGGATAGAACTTGCTGAAATCGAGGCTTGTTTACTGGAGCATGAAGAAATTAGGGAAGCGG
>JBLNDG010000190.1:0-33798 GCA_050261415.1 Caulobacteraceae bacterium
ATATTTTAATCGGAGACATGGACAGCGTATCTGATATAGGTTTGCTGCGCAGCCGTGAGTTGGTGCTTCATGCTTATCCGAACGGATACTGCCCATGCTCGGGAAGAATTTCAAGCTTCAACCTGACATATAGTACCATATCAATAACCGGAACAAGCGAAGATGCTGCATTAATGCTTGCTTACAGGAACAATGCGGAACTGATAGTTTTAGTCGGCGGGCACAGCTGTATGTATGATTTTATAAGTAAGGGACGTGCTGGAATGGGAAGCACTTTTATAACCAGAGCAATAGTAGGAGACAGGCTGATAGACTGCAAGGGAATTAATAGGATTATCACGGCAGATAGTGATAAGGCGGAACTGCTATGGGTGAAAATGTAACTGCAATTGTTCCAGCCTATAACGAACAGGATAGAATACTTTTAACGCTGGCTGCATTAAAGAAAATTAAAGATATAAGCGAAATTATTGTAGTTGATGATAGCTCAAAGGATTCTACTTATGAAATTTTAAAAAAGGAAAACGGGATAATCCTATTACACAATAATTCTAATAAGGGAAAGGGAAGTGCTGTGCGTCTTGGGCTGAGTCATGCAAGTAATGCCTATACCGCACTTGTAGACGCCGATATAGGCGATAGCGCTTCTGAAATTGAAAAGCTGGTAAGAGCAGCTAAGAGTGATAATAATTCAATTGTAATAGGGATGCTTCCACCTTCTAAAATCAAAGGTGGATTTGGGTTTCTGAAGCTGATTTCAACCAAAGGCTTCTATGCTTTAACTTCAGTAGAACTGAAATCTGTACTAAGCGGGCAAAGAGTACTCCCAACAGCATTTTTAAGAGAGTTGGATGATATTCCTGATGGTTACTCGTTGGAATTCAAAGTTGCCCTGGAAGGAATCCGGCATGGTTTGAAGCTTGTCGAAGTGCCTGTAGACATTCATCACAGGGAAACAGGAAGAAACATCAGTGGGTTTCTCCATCGTGGAAAGCAGTGCACTGATATACTTAAAACTATAATCATGGAAATGACAAAGTATTAGAGTAATAGCAAAAGCAGGGGATACAACCGTGTATATATACATAATTGCAATATTTATTACCGCAGGTATATCATCGAGAATTCTTATTCCAAGCATTGTGAGAATACTTTATAAACCAGAATGCAGAATCTGCATGCTTGAAAACTATCATAGGAAGAAAATACCGGTTGTTGGAGGCATAACATTCATCCCTTTGCTTCTGCTTGATTTGGCTGTATTAATTCCTATAATACCTGATGTAAGCGAAAAAAACCTGCTCATACTTTTTCTTGTTGTATGCTTCGGTTTCCTTGGTATAATTGATGACCTTCTGGGAGATAAAAACATAAAAGGTTTTTGGAAACACTTCATAAGTACAGTTAAAGGCAGGATGACTACGGGTTTTCTCAAGGCTTTGGCCGGATTCATTGCAGCATTAATAGCAAGCTACAATATATCATCAACCTTAATGGAATTTGTGCTCAACCTTTTTATCATAGCATTGTTTGCGAATGCCATAAACCTTCTTGACTTAAGACCCGGAAGGGCTGTCAAAGCTTTTCTGTTAGTTTCGGTTCCTCTAATAATAGTCAATTTGAATAATTTGCTTCAGATTGTTCCCCTTATGATACTTAATGCAATTTCATGGTTTTATATTCCTTATGACTTAAAGGAAGTTTTTATGCTTGGAGATACCGGTTCAAATATTCTCGGCATTGCATTGGGATATTACTGCGCACTTTTACTGGGTACAAATATAAAGTTGGCTATACTTGCCGTTCTTGTTCTATTGAATGTTTTATCAGAAAGAATTTCTATTACTGAGGTAATAAAGAATAACAAACTTTTATCGTACCTCGACAATATTGGAAGGAGCTAGTACAACCATAATATGATGATTACAGCCTCTGCTGTCGTTAGCAGTATAACCTTCAAGGATGAAAGCATAACAAAATTTAAAGCATATATAAACAGTACAGAGTATGATTGCATCAACTACAATTTGCTTACCGGCCCTGTTGAGGAGGGGGATACGGTTATCCTGAATACAACTGCTGTTGAATTGAAACTGGGCTCCGGAGGCTTTCACTATGTCATCAGCAATAGAAGTACAGATGCTTTTAATAATGAAAATACAGGCCACATAATGAAACTCAGGTATACACCAATACAGATAAGCTGTCTTGCTGCAGAAGCACAGGAAAGTGAATATCACGATATTTTCAATTCATTTGACTCTTTAAACGGTATGCCTGCAATTGCGGGTACTCTTCACAGCATGCTGGCCCCAATTTCCATATGCTTGAAAAGGGTAGCAGGAAAATCAAGAATTGTATATATAATGACTGATGGAGGCGCACTTCCTGTATGGCTGAGCGATACAGTCAAAAGTCTTTTACGGGATAACGTTATTTACCGTACGATAACCTGCGGCAATGCTTTTGGGGGAGATTTGGAGTGCATAAACATATATACTGCGCTCATAGCTTCCAAAGAAATCTGTCATGCTGATGCGGCTGTCGTATGCATGGGTCCGGGCATTACAGGAACAAATACTAAATTCGGCTTTAGCGGAATAGAGCAAGGCTATATTATTGATGCCGTGAACAAATTGGGAGGAAAGGCGGTTGCCGTACCCAGGATATCCTTTTCGGACAAAAGAAGCAGGCATTACGGAATTAGCCACCACAGCAGGTTGGTTTTGGGAAGCTTGTGCTATTCCAAGGCACAAATTGCTATTCCCCAATTTAACGATAGCCGGGATGACATATTGCAAATTCAGCTGCTGGAAAGTGGAATAGGCCAAAAGCACGATGTAATGTATTTTGATAGCCGGGAGATAGAGAAAGTATTGCTTAAGGAGCAGCCGATTCTAAGCACAATGAGAAGAACCTTTGAAGAAGATAAGGAATATTTCATTGCCTGCGGCTTGTCTGCATTGCTTACCCGCTCCTAATTCAATCCTTTCTTATAATGCTCTATGTACTCTTTCAGGGTAATATTTTTATTTTCAATATTTGAAAGGTGCTCTATCAACTCATTGAATTTCCCGACAAAGTGAAATGCTTTCCCATAAGTAAACTTTACCATAATAAATCCCTCCTGGTATAATATATGTACAGGCATGGAAACTATGCAAAAATATTAATATGCGAGGTTTGAAGCTATGATAAGCAAAGAAACAACAATAAACAAAACCAATATTTATACCGGCTCAATAATCAAACTGGATATACACGACGTTGTACTTGAAAACGGCACAAAGGCAAAAAGGGAAATAATCACACATCCGGGAGGGGTAGGAATAATAGCTGTGACGGAAAAAGATGAAATTTACTTTGTACAACAATATAGAAAGCCATATGAAGCAGAAGTCCTTGAAATACCGGCGGGTAAGCTGGACCGCGGTGAGGACCCCCGTAACTGTGCAATAAGGGAATTAAAGGAAGAAACAGGATTGACAGCCCGGAGCTTTACATATCTGGGAGAAATGTATCCGTCTCCGGGTTATACAGATGAGATAATACGCATTTTCAAGGCTGAAGGAATTTCTTTAGGTGAATCGGATACTGACGAAGATGAGTTTCTGGATGTTATCAAACTGCCCATGGAAAAAGCCTGTGAAATGGTGAAACAGGGATTGATAAAGGATGCAAAGACAGCAATAGCGTTGTTAATGCTGATGAACGAGAGATTGACTTCAAAATTGAATGTTATTAAATGATAATTATCATAATATAAGCCCCTGAAGCATATTATCAAAAAGAGAACTACGTAGACGACCATTCTGCGTGCGGACAAAAGCTGAGGGGGTTATTTCTTTGTTGGAAAGCTTTAATGATTCAATAAAAAAACACCTTGTCAACAATATCTGGGTTTATATTATAGTTATTTCACTTTTTATTTTGGGCATCTGCCTCGGAGCAATAACTGTCAATATAATCGATGAAACAGCAAAAGCAGATGCAAAGAATTACATTGACGGATTCATTGATATTACAGCTAATGAGAGTCTTCAAACAGCATTCATATTAAAACAGTCCATCAAATTCAACCTTTATTTTACAGTTGCCGTCTTCCTGTCAGGATTGATATACCTTGGAATACTTATTATTCCAATACTCATCGCCTTTAGAGGGTTTTGCATCGGCTTCAGTATTGCTTTCCTGACAGAAAGCCTCGGAAAGGGAGGATTCCTTTTCTCCATCGCGTCCATATTACCTCAGAATATAATATATGTACCTGTGCTCATCATGCTGGGCGTTCTCTCTCTGAACAATTCCGTCCTAACACTCAGGAATAAGTATATCAAGAAATACAATACCATACCCAGCCAGCTTGCCAGCTATGCCTTTTCATCGCTGATGCTTCTGATTCTACTGGTAGCAGGCTGTATTGTAGAAGCATATATAACATCTTCCCTAGTAAAGGTAATAACTCCTTATATAAGCTGATTTACACTGTTTCTTGACTGTAGAAAGCAATGATTCAAGGAGCTCTATATGAATAAAAGCAAAGAGATCAGATTTTTCAAAACCTTTATTAAGTTTTTCATAATACTCTTCATATTACTAGTGGTATTGCCGTTAATAATTGATGAACTTGCAGGCTCGGTTAACAATGACTTAATGCTAAAAAACAACTCCATATTGGTCTATAAGAATATACTGAAGGGTAAGACCTTCTTAATGGATTTGCAGTATACACTCAAGAAATTAATTTTATTTATGTAAAATTTTCATTTATTGGAGGATTTTCATTAAAAATGTTGAATATGTAAATAATTAAAATGATACTCTTATAAAGGGGATATGACTCTATGAATTATATTGAGTTATTCTTAGACTATCTGGAAAACAAAAAAGAATTGTCTGCAAATACACTGGAATCATACAAAAGGGATATAAGACAGTTCGATACTTACCTTAAGGAGCATAACCTTGCATTGGACAAGGTTACTAAGACTATCATAATAACTTACCTTATAGCTTTGCAGAAGTTAGGCAAGGCCACATCTACAATTTCCAGAAACCTTGCTTCAATAAGGTGCTTTTATCAATTCATGCTGAATTCCAGATACATAGATTCAGACCCTTCAGCAAATCTGGAGTCACCAAAGGTAGAGAAGAAATTACCCTCAGTACTTACAAAGAAAGAGGTTGAACTTCTTTTGGAACAGCCGATACCTACTGATGCAAAGGGGTCCAGGGATAAAGCCATGTTGGAGCTCCTCTATGCTACAGGTATAAGAGTTTCGGAACTAATTTCTTTAGGTCTTGACGATGTCGATGTAAATTTGGGACATATAGTCTGCAAAAATGGTGATAATAAAGTCAGATTAATTCCTATAGGTAATATAGCATTAAAATATATAAAGCTCTACCTGAATGATTTTAGAAAAAAACTTTGCCAGAGCGAAGATAATAATTTACTTTTCGTGAATTTCCACGGAAAAAAGATGACCCGGCAGGGCTTCTGGAAAATAATAAAATATTACACCAATAAGGCTAAAATAAATAAGAGTATCACACCTCATACACTCAGACATTCCTTTGCCGTCCACCTGATAGAAAATGGTGCAGATCTTCAGGTTATACAGGAAATGCTGGGGCATTCTGATATATCAACCACTCAAATATACAGCAAGCTAAATAAGAATAGGATAAAGGAAGTCTATAGCAAGACTCATCCAAGGGCTTAAAGCCCTTTTCTACTTTATACAGTAATTTATCTATCTTGTCTTACACATAATATTAAAGATTTCTATTGAAGAATCTTTAAATTATGGTAACCTTTTATTAAAAGTACTGCATTTTATAAGAAAAAACAGGAGGTTTTTATGGTAGACAGAGTAATACTTATAGTTATGGATAGTGTAGGAATCGGTGCTTTGCCTGATGCAGGTCTTTATGGTGACGAAGGAAGCAATACGGTTGGAAATATAGCAAGGGCGGTTGACGGTTTTGAACTTAAGAACCTTTCTTCCCTTGGCTTTGGAAATATTGAAGGCGACTTGGGGATAAAAAAGGCAACAAACCCTATAGGAAGCTTTGGAAGGGCAATCGAGGTATCTCCCGGCAAGGATACAACAACAGGGCATTGGGAAATTGCCGGAATTACACTTGAAAAAGCTTTCCCGACATTTCCAGAGGGTTTTCCCTTAGAGCTTGTTGAAGCCTTTGAAAATGCCATAGGCACAAAAACCCTGGGCAATGAGGTGGCTTCAGGCACAGAAATCATAGCAAGGCTTGGAGATGAACATGTAAGAACCGGATATCCCATTATATACACATCTGCTGACAGCGTATTCCAGATTGCTGCTCATGAAGGGGTTATCCCGCTGGAGAAGCTCTATGAAATATGTGATACCGCAAGAGGACTTCTTACAGGCAAATATACAGTTGGAAGAGTTATAGCACGGCCCTTCACAGGAACCAGCGGTAATTATAAGAGAACAGCAAACAGGCGTGATTATTCCTTGAAACCTACAAGTAAAACAATTCTTAATATTATAAAAGACAGTAATAGGCACGTTATGGCCGTTGGCAAAATAGAAGACATATTTGCCGCTGTCGGTATAACTGAAGCAGTCCATACAAAAAACAACATGGAAGGCGTGGACAAAACTCTTGAATATATGAGGCAGGATAAAAAGGGCCTGATATTTACAAATCTTGTTGATTTTGATATGCTATACGGGCATAGAAACGACGTCATTGGCTACGCCAACGCCCTGAAGGAATTCGATTCAAGGCTTCCTGAGATTTTTGCTTCCATGACGGAAAGCGATGTATTAATTATAACAGCTGACCACGGCTGCGATCCGACCACGGAAAGCACAGACCACTCGCGGGAATACATTCCCATATTGATGTACGGAAAGCATATTAAAAAGGGAGTATCCATAGGAACAAGAGCCAGCTTCAGCGATATAGGAGCTACAGTGCTTGAACTTCTAGGACTTTCCGGTGATATAAAAGGCAAATCCTTTAAAGCAGATATATTTATTGATTAAAGAGAGGGTTTAGTATGAAAAACGATATATTATCCAAAATCAACGAGGCAAAGGAATATATATTAAAAGAGGTTGACTATACTCCTGAAATTGCTCTCATATTGGGTTCAGGCCTTGGAGAAATGGCAGAAATAGTAGAAGATAAAATAATTATTGATTATAAGGACATACCTAATTTTCCGGTATCAACAGTGCAGGGGCATAAAGGAAGACTTGTTTTCGGAATATTGAACGGAAAAAAGGTAGCTGTAATGCAGGGAAGATTTCATTTTTACGAAGGCTATAAAATGCAGGAAGTAGTATTCCCTGTCTGGGTATTCAAAGCCCTGGGAATAAAAAAGCTTATAGCAACAAATGCAGCGGGTGGGGTAAACACAAGCTTCAAACCCGGTGACTTGATGATAATAAAAGACCATATCAACTTTGCCAATATGAATTCCCTGATTGGTCCCAATATCGATGATTTTGGGCCGAGATTCCCCGATATGTCTGAGGCATATTCAAAAAAGCTGATTGAAACCGTCAGAAAAAGTGCGGAAGCACTTGGCATAGAAGTAAAGGAAGGTACATATATATACCTCACAGGCCCCAGCTATGAAACTCCCGCTGAAATAAGAGCGTTCAGGATCCTCGGCGCAGATGCAGTGGGAATGTCAACAGTGCCGGAAGTGATAACCGCCAATCACTGCGGAATGTCTGCAGTCGGTATATCCTGCATAACAAATATGGCA
The DNA here is from genome assembly GCA_050261415.1 of Caulobacteraceae bacterium. Taxonomy (GTDB): domain Bacteria; phylum Bacillota; class Clostridia; order Lutisporales; family Lutisporaceae; genus JBLNDG01. The sequence continues at coordinate 7,772 of JBLNDG010000190.1, forward strand.
GCAGGCATACTTGACCAGCCGCTGAATCATCATGAAGTAATGGAAACAGCCGAAAAGGTAAAAGTAAACTTTTCGAAGTTAATTAGAAAACTAGTAGAGAATATCTAAGCAAGTTGTATATAAAAGAAATAACATTAAAATGTATATCGGTGTAATAGCGAAATATACGAAAAGCAGATTAAATAGTGAGCAATTATTTTTATATCGCAGATAAACTCTGCGAAGGTTTGAACAAATTTTCGGAAAAACAGCCACGGATGGCTGTTTTAGGAATTCCGAGCATGGAGGTGAGTTAATTCCGGCCGGAAATTTTCAAAACAAGCAGCTAGTTTATCCGATATTAAAATACTCTTGCGAGTCGTTTAATCTACTTATTCGAAATAAATAGCGGAGGTAAGGTAAATGGATTTGAAAGGAAGAATAGAAAAAGCAACGGATTATATAAAAAGCAGGATTGATTTTGAACCCGAAATCGGTATTATACTGGGAACAGGACTGGGTTCCCTTGGAGATTTTATAGAAAACAGTACAGTCATAGACTATGCAGATATACCGGAATTTCCCGTATCCACAGTTTTCGGCCATGCAGGAAGACTAATCATAGGTATGCTTGAAGGCAAAAAAGTAGTTGCCATGCAGGGAAGGTTTCATTACTACGAAGGATATACCATGCAGGAAATAACAATCCCTGTCAGAGTAATGAAAATGCTTGGTATCAAGCTCCTGATCGCAAGCAATGCATGCGGCGGTTTGAATCCCGCTTTTAAAGCAGGAGATATCATGGTTATAAGTGACCATATAAATTTAATGGGCTCAAATCCGCTTTTAGGCCCTAATCTTGATGAATTCGGCCCGAGATTCCCGGATATGTCGGAGGTCTATGACAGGGAGTCAATAAAGCTTCTTGAAAGGGTAGCAGATTCCCTTGGCTTTAAAATCCATAAAGGTACATACGGGGCAGTCAGCGGACCCAATTACAGTACAAAGTCAGAACTAAGAATGATGATAAAGATTGGCTGCGATACCGTAGGAATGTCTACCATACCGGAGGCTATTGTCGCAAGGCACTGCGGACTCAGGGTTGCAGGCATATCCTGCATAACAGATATGGCAATACCTGGTATAATGGTAGCACCAACCCATGAAGAGATTGTAAAGGTAGCTGAATCGGTGAAGCCGAGATTTGTTTCACTTGTAAAGCAGTTTGTCAAAGAGGTGCAGTTGTAATGAGAATGTATGACATTATAATTAAAAAAAGGAACGGCAGTGAACTATCAAAGGAAGAAATTGATTTTTTCATAAAGGGTTACACAGAAGGTACCATACCTGATTACCAGGCAGCAGCCTTGCTCATGGCCATTTATTTCAGAGGAATGAACAAGAGGGAGACTGCTGATCTCACTTTATCCATGGTTAATTCCGGATCAAGAATCGACCTCTCGCGTATAGAAGGAATAAAGGTAGATAAACACAGCACCGGAGGAGTTGGCGACAAGACCACGCTGGTTCTTACACCTATGGTTGCTGCAGCCGGAGTTCCTGTTGCAAAGATGTCAGGCAGGGGTTTGGGTCATACAGGAGGAACACTAGACAAGCTTGAATCCTTTGAAGGCTTCAAGGTTCAGCTTCCGATAGAAAAATTCATAGAAAACGTTAACCGCGTGAAAATAGCAGTGTGCGGACAGACAGGAGATCTTGCCCCTGCTGATAAAAAGCTTTATGCTTTGAGGGATGTAACCGGTACTGTTGATAACATATCCCTCATAGCAAGCAGCATAATGAGTAAAAAAATAGCTTCAGGAGCGGATGCAATAGTATTGGATGTCAAGGTAGGCAGCGGTGCATTCATGAAGACTACCGATAATGCATTTGAGTTGGCAAAGGAAATGGTTGATATAGGCACCAGCCTGAATAAGAATGTAGTAGCCTTGGTCACTGAAATGAATGAACCTCTTGGTTACGCAATAGGTAATTCATTGGAAGTAATAGAAGCGATAAATACCCTTAAAGGGGAAGGCCCTGATGATTTGCTCAACTTATGTATAGAGCTCGGTTCTGAAATGCTTGTATTAGGTAAGCGTGCCGCAAGCACAGAAGAAGCAAAAGAGATATTGATTGAAAAAATCAAATCAGGAGCTGCTCTTAAAAAGCTTGAGGAAATGGTTGGGGCACAATATGGAAATGCAGAGCAGGTCAGAAAAATTGATTTACTTCCAAAAGCAGCCAATATTATCGAAGTCAAATCAAAACAAACAGGATATATTGAGAGTATTGATGCAGAAAGCATAGGTATAGCTGCTCTCCTGCTTGGCGCAGGAAGAGAAACAAAGGAATCCTCCATTGACTATGCGGTTGGAGTAGTGCTAAGAAAAAAGGTGGGGGACTTTATTGAAGCCGATGATACTATTGCATACCTTCACGCAAATGATATGACAAAAACCAATGAAAGCATGGAAAAGCTTTTACAGGCATACAAGCTTACCGATAAAAAGCCCGAAAAAAGACCTTTGATTTTTGGCAAGGTTGACAGTAGCGGCTGCAAAAGGTTCTAACTGCATAACAACACCTCCTGCAGGGCAATATAATACTAAATTAAACTAGTAGGAGGATTGTTATGAATAGTTACTTAACTTTTAATAAACGATGCAAAAATATTTTATGTTTTCTAACTATTATCACAGTTGCAATATCTGGCATATTTATTCCCGCATGGGCTGATGACGATATGAATCTTAAATGTAAATCTGCCGTACTTATTGATTACGGTACCGGCAGGGTTATATATGAGCAAAACTCCCACGAAAAACTGCCTCCGGCAAGTGTCACCAAAGTAATGACAATGCTCCTCATAATGGAAGCACTGGATAGCGGGAAAATCAGTCTTGAGGATAAAGTGACAATAAGCAGTGAAGCATCCAGCAAGAACAGCAAGGGAACTATGCTGCTTTTAGAGCAGGGAGAGGTAAGGACTGTCAAGGAGCTCCTTTATGGAATTGCCGTAGAATCTGCCAATGATGCATGTATTGCAATGGCGGAACATATTTCCGGCAGTGAAGAGGAATTCGTTAAGTTAATGAACAAAAGAGCCAAGGAATTGGGCGCAAATGATACGAACTTTGTCAATCCCAACGGTCTGCATGCTGAAGGTCACGTTACCTCCGCCTATGATATTGGGATAATATCAAAAGAGCTTCTTAAGCATGAGAAAATTTTTGATTTCATATCCAAATATATGGTCACCGTGTATGTAGGGAAGAACAACAATGTTAAAAGGGAACTGGTAAATAAGAATAAAATGATACGGTTCTACAAGGATGTTGACGGCATAAAGACAGGTTTTACCGATCAGGCAATGTATTGCATTTCAGTTACTGCAAAGAAAAGTAACCTCAGGTTAATAAGCGTTATTTTCGGTTCGCCCAGCACAGATATAAGAAACAGGGAAGCAAGAAAGCTGCTGGATTACGGCTTCGCCAATTATAACAGCTTCCTGGTTGCACGTAAGGGCGATAAGATTAAGGAAATAGCCGTTTCTAAAGGAAATATAGATAAAATCAATGCTGTAACAGAAAACGACATCTCTGTCCTTATCAACAAAGGCGAAGAAAAGAATATAAGAAAAGTAGTGAATTTGCCGGAAGCAATTAATGCTCCGTTAAAAGCCGGAGATAAGATCGGTGAATTAATACTGTACAAAGCAGATGTGGAAATAGGTAAATACAACCTTGTCTCAGATAAGGACGTCACCAGGTCATCCTTCTTTAACAATCTCAGGAGATCTTTCATTTACTGGTTCGGTGATTCTGAAGAGTAACGGTTCAAATAAAAGCTCGGAGGCATCGAGCCTCATCGCTTTTGACTGATTCTACTTTGGTAGAATGTCCACTAACAGTTAGAGCCCGGGATACCGGGCTTTTTGTGTATTGCCTTTATTTCATCGGCTTGAATCTTTATGTTGTATAAATTGCCCAAATATATTAGAATAATTAATAAATGTATATTAATTTTAAAACCGCAACATACGGAATATTTTAAAGGGAGAGCTTCAGTATGGACTTGCTTACAAGATTCTTATACAACCTCAATGCATTTTTTAAAATAACCCCGCTTCTATACAGTTTTCCGGGAATTATAGTTGCATTGACCTTTCACGAATATGCCCATGCTTTTATCGCATACAGGATGGGCGACAACACCGCCAAGATGTATGGGCGGCTCACGCTTAACCCTATTGCACATTTGGATCCGCTCGGCTTCTTATGCCTTATAGTAACAAGAAGCTTCGGCTGGGCAAAACCCGTACCTGTAAACGATATGAATTTCAGGAACAGGAAAAGTGGTCTTCTCCTTGTTTCCCTTGCAGGACCGCTGGCGAACTTCCTTCTTGCTTTCCTGATTGCCCTAATATACAGGCTTGTTTTTTACAAAGCAGGCAATGTCATACTTGGTATGCTTCAGTATGCTTATTTTATAAATCTTGGACTCGGAGTGTTTAATCTTATTCCGATTCCACCGTTGGACGGCTCAAAAATACTCGATTCCTTTCTTACGAACAGGCAAAGGTTTATGCTGAGAAGATATGAAGTATATTCGAATATCATAATTTTGTTACTTGTTTTTTCAGGGTTTATAAGTATAATACTCAACCCGTTGATAAGCTTTTTAAATTTTATAATAAATAGTATTGTTTCACTTATTATATAGCTTAGGAGGTATACTAACTATGTCCAAACAAAGAATTATGAGTGGTATGAGGCCCACAGGAAGCTTGCACCTCGGGAACTATTTCGGTGCCCTGGAGAATTGGGTCAGGCTTCAGGATGAATATGAATGTTTTTTTTCCATTGTTGATTGGCATGCCTTGACTACCGGATATGAAGATACAAGTGAAATCAAGGATAATATAATGGAAATTGCTATAGATTGGTTAAGCGCAGGTTTGGATCCGAAAAAAAGCACGATTTTCCTCCAGTCAAATGTAAAGGAGATTGCGGAGCTTCACTTGTTGCTTTCGATGGTTGTGCCCCTGTCATGGCTTGAAAGGTGCCCTACCTACAAGGACCAGTTGGTGCAGCTTAAGGATAAAAATATAACAACCTATGGCTTCCTTGGATATCCCAACCTTATGGCAACTGACATACTGGTTCACAAGGCAAGTGTTGTGCCTGTTGGGGAAGACCAGCTGCCGCACCTTGAACTGAGCAGGGAAATCGCAAGAAGATTTAATTATATATATGGAGATACCTTCCCGGAACCTCAGGCAAAGATGAATCAGATAAAGGTATTGCCGGGACTCGACGGTAGAAAGATGAGCAAAAGCTATGGAAATGCTATTGCACTTTCTGATTCTCCTGATACTATTAGGGAAAAGCTAAAGCAAATGATCACAGATCCCGAAAAGATCAAGAAAAATGATCCGGGTCATCCTGACATATGCTCAGTATATGCCTTCCATAAAGTATTCTCCGAAAAAACGCACCAGGAAACCTACGGGGTCTGCAAAACAGGCGGTTTGGGCTGCGTACAGTGCAAGAAGAACCTTGCAGAAAATGTTGTAGCTTTTATGGCTCCGATGTATGAAAGAAGGCAGAAGCTTCTGAACGATAAGGACCATATTGTTGAAATACTCAGGGAAAGTACCCGTCACGCAAGAGAAGTTGCAAAGACAACTCTTGGAGAAGTCAGAGAAAAAATGAAACTTATGGAATTGGAGTGACCCTATGGCTATAAATGTCAAATTGCAGGCCTTTGAGGGTCCTCTGGACCTGCTCCTGCATCTCATTGAAAAGGCAGAAGTTGATATTTATGACATTCCTATTGCTGAAATAACCGATCAGTATCTGCAGTATATCAGCATGATGCAGATACATGATCTTGATGTTTCCAGCGAATTTTTGGTCATGGCCGCAACATTGCTCGAAATAAAATCAAAAATGCTGCTGCCGAAGCCGAAGAAAGAAGAAAACAGCGAAGAAGGGGTTGACCCGAGAGAGGAACTTGTACAAAAGCTTATTGAATACAAGAAGTATAAGGAAGTAAGCATGGAGTTAAAGGATAAGCTATCTATATACGAAAAGGTTTTTTACAAGCCTCCCGAACCCATTGAGGACTATATACCGGATATATCTTCAATATCGAATGTTTCCCTTGATATGCTGGTAATCAGTATAAAGAGCATACTTTTAAAAAACGAATCCAGGAAAAGAAACAACTATAGAGAGATTTACAGGGAAGTCGTTACTATAGACGATAAGATACAGCTCATCGGAAAGCTTCTCATCAACAAGCATTCTTTCTACTTTGATGATCTTTTTCTGAATTGCTATAACAAGTATGAAATAATAGTCACTTTCATGGCTGTGCTTGAACTTATAAAGAGAAGAAGCATTATTGCAGAACAGGAAAAAAACTTTGCAAGAATTCTTATAAAAAGAAGAAATAAGGTTCATGAGGGATGATATAGATGGATATCAGAGAAATAAAATCAATAGTTGAGGGTTTGCTTTTTGTCGCGGGTGACGCTGTTCCCATTAAGGATCTGTGCAGCATTATAAATATTGATGATACAACGCTCAGAAGAATAGTAAATCAGATGATGGACAGCTATAACGAAGAAAGGCGCGGCTTTCAAATCATCGAAGTAAACAACAGCTACCAGTTATGCACCAGACCCGAGCACTATGAATACATAGAACGGCTTGTAAAACCCCAGAACAGGCAGGGTCTTTCTCAGGCATCCCTTGAAACACTTGCAATAATTGCATACAGGCAACCAATAACAAAGGCGCAGGTAGATTATATTAGAGGTGTAAAATCAGAAAGCTGTATCAGCCGTCTTATAGAAAAGGACCTGATATACGAAGCAGGAAGGCAGGAAGGACCCGGAAGGCCTATACTTTATAAAACAACGGAGAGCTTTCTTAAGCTGTTCGGACTGAAATCCCTTAGCGAGCTGCCTGTCCTGAAGGACTTTGCATCTGAAGGATAACATAGTAATACATCGGAAGATGTATTATTTTTTATTTCTGAGAAAAAATAGAAACATCAGCAAAGTAGCAAGCAGGCGCTTGTTCTTTTGGAGGATTTTGTGATGTTATATCTTATTCTCTCCGTATTGATCCTATTGGTTTTGATTTACTATATGCCCATAGTCACCGAAATAAAAATACAAAAACGAAATAGGGACGACAGCGTTTCTATATATATAAAAACCGGTTATGAATTAATAAATATAAAGCTCGAGGTACCAGAGCTGAGCATACATTTCAGGAATGGAAGACCCTTCATCGAATATAAGGCAGAAATGGTATCGAGAAGAGCAGATAGGCTGCTCTTCAGGCTGAACAAAATTTTTACACAGGGGGAAATGAAAAAAACCTATGAACAATATGAGAGGAATAAGGGGAAGTTTGTTCCGGTTCAAAGGTATTTGCTAAAAAAGATAAAAGTAGAAGACATGTATGTGAAGCTTGCCATAGGAACAGGTGATGCGGCCGGGACAGGAATTGCATATGGAGTTGCATGGATAGCAGTCGGTAATATAATAGCCTTGTCGAACATTGTCCTCGATATTAAACAGCATCAGGTTTTCATAGTGCCTATTTTTGATTCTATACGGTTCAACCTGGATTTTAATTGTATAATAAACCTAAAATTTGGTCATATTATAAATGCTGGAATTAGAGCAGTATTTGTCCTAGTTTCAGGTAAACGCAGATAAAAGTAACCATAAAAATCATATTCCATTTTTTAAAACATTTTAAACTTATTATTACATAAAGGAAGTGTAGCATTTGGAACAGCCGGTAGAAAGCCTAATGAGAACCACAATGGAAAACATAAAAAGCATGATAGATGTTAATACTGTTGTCGGGGATGCTGTGGAGACAAAGGACGGCACAGTCATAGTACCGGTCTCAAAGGTATCCTTCGCTTTTGTGGCAGGCGGCGGGGAATATATGAGCTCCCAGGATAAGCAGGATAAAGAGGATGGAAGCAACCCGAAGCTTCCTTTTGCAGGAGGCAGCGGTGCCGGTGTGACGGTTCAGCCTATAGGATTTTTGGCTACTGCCAACGGCCAGCTGAAAGTCATACCCGTAAAGTACAGCAGTGCAGTCGACAGAATAGTCGATATGGTGCCCAGCTTTATAAGTAATGTAGAGGACATGATAAACAAGAGAAAAAACAACGATGAAGGAAAAATAGAAATGTAGGAAGGATTGAGTTGAATCCTTCCTTTTTTCTGCTTAGCTTCTTATGTTATAATATAGGTAAATTACGTCGATAAATTCATAAATACTAGTTTTAATAAAGGATACTTTTATGGGGGTAATAATATGGAGCTGAAAAACGCAGTAGAACTTATATGGGAAAACAGAAAATATGCAACTGATGATCCGAATACTGTCATAAGCCACCTTAATGAAGAGGTAGCGGAATCGCTCAAAGCCCTCTTGAAAGGTGAAACGGACAAAGCTAAGAGGGAGCTTGAGGATGCACTTTCCTGCATTTTTATTGCTCTTAAAGTCATGAATGTAGATATTGAAGAGGCCATAGAGCGGCAGATTGTTCAAATGAAGAAGCGCTATGACAAATTAATGATTTTTAAAAAAGACAAGGTCGAAATTTATGTGGATGGAATTTTAAAAGGAGGATGGACAATCTGGAGTGACGACGACCTCAGGGAAGCCGAGAAAATTGCCAAGGAGTTCGGCTGCAAAGTAATTTACAATTAAAGAATTTATACGAAGCTTTAGTTTCATCTTGCAGCTTCGTTGAAGTTAAGGCTTTATAATCAAGTATTTTATTTTTCATTCTGTCAATAATAAAAAATAAACAGATTCCAATGTATATGATTTATATGCAAAAATATTGACGGAGTGATATGATGAGAAAAACAATTATCTTGCTTATAACGGTTATTCTGGTAACAACATCAGGATTAACCGCCGTTTCGGTTAAAGGGGATACAACTGCACGTGCGGCTGTTATAATGGATGTAAAGACAGGACGTATCCTATATTCAAAGAATATGAACGAGAAGCTGCCTATGGCAAGCACAACCAAAATAATGACCACCCTCGTAACAGTTGAAAGCGGAAAACTTAACGAAATTGTAAAAGTTAGCAGAAAAGCTTCCATAGTGGGGGGTTCGTCAATATATCTCAAAGAGGGAGAAAAACATTCTGTTGAAGATTTATTATATGGTGTAATGCTTAGGTCGGGGAATGATGCAGCATATGCAGTAGCTGAACATGTAGGAGGCAGTGTAGAAAACTTTGTGGAAATGATGAATCGAAAAGCAACTGAAATCGGCGCAATGAACACACATTTTGCAAACCCCCACGGCTTGGATGCGGCAGGGCACTATACGACAGCCCATGACCTGGCTCTGATAACCAGCTATGCTTTAAGAAATCCCGAGTTTGCGAAAATTGTGAGCACTAAGAAAAAGAAAATAGAAGGACCCCCGAATGAGAACTGGGACAGGATGCTCGTCAACAAGAATAAAATGCTTTGGCAGTTTGAGGGGGGCGATGGCGTAAAAACCGGTTATACCGGGAAAGCCGGACGCTGCCTTGTATCATCTGCAACCAGGAATGGCATGCAGCTTGTATCCGTAGTACTTAATTGCGGCCCAATGTGGAGCGATTCCGCAGTACTGCTGGAATATGGTTTCAAAAATTACAGCTACGAAAAGCTTGTAGACAGGAATGAAGTCTATAAAGTGGTTGAGGTAAAGAACGGTAAAGAAAAGTTAGTTCCCATAAAGCCTACGGAGGATTTCTCAATGCCTTTGAAGCAGGAGGAAAAAGATAAAGTAAAAATATTGACCAATCTGAGCAGTAACGTAGAAGCACCATTGCGCAAAGGAGATCAGGCAGGCAAGCTTGAGGTCTACCTGGATAACAAGCTTGTAAAGGCTGTGCCTCTCCAATTTAATGACAGCATAGAATCCAGCAGCCCAATCTATTATTTTAAGAAAATAATGTTGGATTTTGTTACAGAAAAGGACTGGAATTAAGCTTAACAAAACTCTATATATGAAAGAGCAGGGGGAAATATGCTGGAGCGTCTTCAAAAGGTTATGTCCGAATTTGGAGTTGCATCAAGAAGAAAGTGTGAGGAGCTTATACTTGAAGGCAGGGTAAAAGTAAACGGAATAACTGTTGCTGAGCTTGGTGCAAAGGTAGATAAACAAAAAGATATAATAGAGCTCGATGGTAAAGTCATAAAGCAAAGCAATGAAAAAATTTATATTTTGCTGAATAAGCCCATCGGATATATTACAAGCGTCAGGGACCAGTTCGGAAGGCCAACAGTACTTGATTTGGTCCAGGGAGTTAAGGAAAGGGTATACCCGGTGGGCCGTCTTGATTACGATACTGAAGGACTTATCATACTGACCAATGATGGAGAACTGACCTACAGAATAACACACCCAAAGCATAATATTGACAAGACATACAGGGCACTTCTCCGCGGTAAAACCGGGAAAGCCGATGTTGAAGCCTTCATGAAGGGTATTGCCGTTGAGGACTACATAACTTCCCCTGCAAGGCTGGAGCTGATTAAATACATAAATGGCGATAGTCTTGTCAACATTACGATACATGAGGGAAAGAACAGACAGGTCAGAAAGATGTGCCGGGAAATCGGACATGAAGTAATCAAACTTAAGAGGATCAGTATAGGTAAAATTACACTGGGGAACCTGCAAAAGGGCACCTGGCGTCATTTGAACGATGAGGAAGTCAGATATCTTCAATATTTGGGGGGTATTTCACATGATACAGATCAGAAAGGCAGCCGCTTATGATATTGAGTTTATTACAGACACACTGTCAGGGTCCAGGCAGCCTGGAGACAAACTGCTTTCCAACCTGGAGCATTTTCTTATATGCGAATCCGGCAGGGTAAAATGCGGCTGCGGCTGTGTAAGAACAATACGAGATATATGCGTTATAAATTGGCTTATTGTAACAAAGGATAATAGAGGACAGAAGCTTGGCAGTGCCATATTAAAGGCACTGCTTAATATTGCGGATTTAAGCGGAGCTAAAGTGGCATATGCCCCTGCATTCTGTGAAGGCTTCCTGAAGAGCCTTAAATTTACAAAGTCTGAAAAGGAAGCTGTTCCTGAGTTTACTGCAGTTTTTGGTCCCTATGATTGCAGCAATTGGTTTGAGGTTTCCCTGGAGGGATATTTTAAGTCATGTTCTCAATAGATTTTTTAGCATTATATGCTAAAAAAATATATATTTTTCTTTCTAAATATGTTATATATAGAATAATAAGCTAAACTGTAAAAATATTTATTTCAGGCATATATGATATGATTGGAGGTAAAATTTTTCATGGCAAAAGTAAAAATTACCGAAACTGTTTTGAGAGATGGTCATCAATCGCTTATAGCAACAAGAATGAGGACGGAAGAAATGCTTCCTATTCTTGATGTCATGGATAAAGTTGGCTATCATTCATTGGAAATGTGGGGAGGAGCAACTTTTGACTCGTGTCTGAGATTTTTGGATGAAGATCCATGGGAAAGACTGCGGGCAATCAAGTCAAGGCTTAAAAATACAAAGCTTCAGATGCTTCTGCGCGGTCAGAACATACTTGGTTATAAAAACTACGCCGACGATGTAGTTGAAGAATTTGTCAGGCTTTCGATAAAGAACGGCATTGATATTATAAGAATATTTGATGCTCTTAATGACCTCAGAAATATCGGAACTGCGGTAAAGGCTACCAAAAAGTACGGCGGACATGCCCAAGGCACGGTTGTATATACGATTAGCCCTGTTCACAATATCGACTTGTACGTAAATCTTGCAAAAACTGTTCAGGATATGGGCTGCGATTCACTCTGCATCAAGGATATGTCGGGTATACTCACACCCTACTACGGATACGAGCTTATAAAAGCGCTTAAAAAGCATATAACAATACCGATACAGCTTCATACACACTTTACCAGCGGTATGACTGATATGACCTACCTGAAGGCAATAGAAGCCGGCGTCGACATAATAGATACCGCTATATCACCTTTCGGATTGGGTACCTCTCAGCCGCCTACAGAACCGATTGTAGCAACATTAAAAGATACCGAGTTCGATACAGGACTTGATCTTGAATTGCTGGGTCAAATTTCAGAGCATTTCAAGAAAATCAGGGAAAAATATATTGCCAACGGAATTTTGAATACCAACGTTTTCAACGTAGATACCAATGTGCTTTCATACCAGGTGCCGGGTGGAATGCTTTCAAACCTTATGTCCCAGCTGGCAGCCCAGAATGCTATGGATAAATACAATGAGGTATTGAAGGAAGTACCAAGAGTAAGGGAAGACCTGGGATATCCGCCTCTTGTTACACCATCAAGCCAGTTCGTTGGCACACAGTCAGTTTTCAATGTGCTGGCAGGCAGCAGATATAAAATGATACCAAATGAAATAAAGGACTATGTAAGAGGCAAGTATGGAAAGCCCAGTGTACCGATTGCAGAAGATATAAAGAAGACAATAATAGGCGATGAGGAAGTTATAACCTGCAGACCTGCTGATTTGATATCTCCGCAGTTGGATTCCGTAAAGCAGGAAATGAAGGAATTCTATGAACAGGAAGAGGATGTACTCAGCTATGCTCTGTTCCCGCAGGTTGCACTGAAGTTCTTCAAGGACAGACAGGCAAAGAAATATGGTATAGACAGCAGCCTGGCAGACAAGGTTGACAAGACCTATCCGGTATAAACACGTAACCACAAAAAATGGTATGCATGGGAGACTTTTGTCTGCTGTACATACCATTACTTATATCACCTCAGCAGTGCTTGTGCACGTATACATAGTTGTCCCGGTTTGAATAGAATTTTATCACCTTGACTCTGGAATTGTCCTCTATTTTCTTGCCGCATTTAAGACATACAAAATTGCTTTTATACAAGATATCATAGTAAACATCAACCTTGATATTGCTGTACTTGTTCCAGCTTTTCCACCCGGTCTTGCACAGCTTAAGGCGGTTGTCATAATCGGCATAGACCCATTTCAATAACCTGTGAAAATGGAAGGGGTACTTCGTATATGAGAGGAACTCTTTCGGCAATCCCAGTGAAATCGTGTACTCTTCAAAGGTTTTTTCAATTAATGACTGCAAGGGCTCTTCGATTTTTGTATCGTGATAATTGTATTTGTTTTGCTTCAAGTAGTTCCTTGCATCCTCGAACATGTACCCCCTGCATATGAAAATATTTTCCCTTTTCCCTACTTTCAGCTTTTCAAAGGCATTTTTTATAATATCTGTTGTATAATAAATATACAGCTTATTTCTAAAGTTAGCCTCGTTAAATAGTTTGACCGGTATTATCTCGTAGTAGAAATCTTTTGTTTCTTTCCGTAAAACCCCTATGCAGGTGCCGCCAACCAGGCTTCCGCTTCCTGCATCATCAATTTGAATCATTATATCACCTGCGCAACAATTGATGAGATACCACGAACATTAACTATTATGTACATTTAAATTCAATAATAGTCCCGGCTGCCAAACTTTTTAATTAAAACATCCTGAATCGGCGAAATGGAGGTATTACTTTTGAACATACTAATATCAAATGATGACGGAATTTATTCAAATGGGTTATATGAGCTGGCAAAAGCATTGTCAAGTATCGGAAAAGTATCAGTAGTTGCTCCGGATAAGGAACAAAGCGCAATCGGCCATGCAATTACAATGCACCAGCCTTTGAGATGCAAGAAAATAAAAATGCTTGACCTTGATGCAGATGCATGGTGGGTGAACGGAACCCCTGCAGATTGCATCAAGCTTGGTATAGAATCACTTTTGAAGACCAGACCTGACCTGATAGTATCGGGAATCAACAACGGTGAAAATCTCGGCACTGATATCATATACTCCGGCACTGTATCGGCAGCAATTGAAGGTTCCATATTCAATATACCTGCTATTGCCGTATCCTATGCAAAGCACGGGGAAACCGGCTTCTCAAGGCCTGCCGCGTATGCCCTTGATATCATAAAGCAGGTTATAGAAAAAGGGATACCAAAAGGTACAGTAATTAATGTCAATATTCCCAACCTGGAAAAGTCCGAGAACATAAATGGCGTTAAGATTACAAAGCTTGGCGTTAAGAAATACAGGAATAATTTTGAGGAGAGAAAGGATCCCAGGGGCAACAGCTATTACTGGCTTGCAGGAGAACTGGTAGAAGAAGATATTCCGGAGGATAGCGACATTTATGCAATCAGGAAGGGCTATATATCAATAACACCGATTAATATTGACCTTACAGGCTTTGAATACATAGATAAACTTAAGAAGTGGAATTTAACCGTCAGGTGATGAGGAAGGAGAAATATGAGTGAGGAAAAACTTAAACTCAAAGCGATAAAAGAATTCAATGCAAGTGATGACCTCTACCAGGTCGTTGACTTCCTGAACAAGTCACTAAAGGATAAGAACCTTATATTCGGAATAAAAAAGCAGGGAGACAAGCAGCTTATTATGATTTATGAAACTTAAGGGTATCAACCCTTTTGTTTTTTTATGTCTGGAAATTGTGAGGGAAAATAACAATATTTTAATATATGTTAATTTACATATTGCAATACCTGAGTTTATAATATATACTAAAAATTGAAGGGAAAATTGCAGATTTAATATTTTTGTTTCAAAATATGAAATAAAAGTTGCATTATCTCAATTAACATTGGAGGTCGGGAATATGGTAAAAAAAGACAGGAAAGCAGGAGAAATAGATAACGGTAAGTTAATAATCAATCCTGCATGGTGCAAAGGCTGCGGTATATGTGTAGCTTTCTGCCCAACAAAAACTCTAGCACTTGAAAACGACAAAATCAAAATTGCCGACATAGACAAGTGCACACAATGCGGGTTATGTGAACTCAGATGTCCTGATTATGCAATTTATTTGGGGAGGAAAAACAATGAAAAGCAAGGTTAGGTTAATGCAAGGAAATGAAGCTTGTGTTGAAGGTGCTTTAGCTGCCGGAATGAGATTCTATGCAGGATATCCTATAACTCCTTCAACTGAAATAGCAGAATTATCCGCAGAGAAGCTTCCGCTATACGGCGGAAAGTTCATTCAGATGGAAGATGAAATCGGTAGTATGGCTGCAGTCATCGGTGCATCATTAACAGGCCTGAAAAGCATGACAGCAACCAGCGGCCCGGGTTTTTCACTTAAGCAGGAGAACATAGGGTATGCAAGTATTTCAGAAGTTCCATGCGTAATTGTAAATGTTCAAAGAGGAGGCCCAAGTACCGGACTGCCTACATCACCAGCGCAGGGAGAAGTAATGCAGGCTCGCTGGGGAACTCACGGTGATCATCCTATAATTGCCATTACACCGTCTTCAGTTAGGGAAACCTTTGATTTGGCGGTTAGAGCCTTTAATTTGTCCGAGAAATACAGGGTTCCTGTAATACTTCTCATGGATGAAGTAATAGCTCATATGAGAGAAAAAGTACAATTGCCTGACCCTTCAGAAATAGAAATAATAAACAGGAAAAGACCGACTTGCAGCAGCGAAGATTACTTACCATACAAACCGGAAGGTGATTTAATACCTTCGATGGCAGATTTCGGTACCGGATACAGATATCACGTTACAGGTCTTTCTCATGACGAGACCGGTTTCCCAAGCAACAGCACTGCAGTAGCAGACAAACTCATAAGAAGACTGAATGCTAAAATTGAATTACATAAAGATGATATTATAGATTGGGAAGAAGAAAACATCGATGATGCTGATATATTGATACTTTCCTATGGTTGTGTTGCAAGGGCAGCAAAATCAGCAGTGAAAACACTAAGAAGCAAAGGAGTCAAGGTAGGCTTCTTCAGGCCTATTTCCATTTGGCCGTTCCCGGAAAAGAGGCTCAAGGAGCTTGCATCAAAGGTAAAAACAATAATAGTTCCCGAAATGAACCTTGGACAGCTTGTACTTGAAGTTGAAAGAATATGCAATAACATTACAAAGATAGAAAGAGTCAATAAGGTCAACGGTGAAATAATATATCCTGAGGAAATAATCAGAAAGGTAGAGGAGGTGCTCTAACATGCCAAGCGAATTAGTAGAAAAGTATTTTAGAACCGACAACCTTCCCCAGATCTGGTGTCCTGGCTGCGGTCACGGCATAATAACAAGAGCTATAATGCTTGCCATTGAAAAATCAGGTCTGGATAAAGATAAAGTCTGTGTTGTTTCAGGTATCGGCTGTTCCTCAAGAGCACCAGGATATTTGGATTTTAACACACTGCATACAACTCACGGACGTGCTCTTGCTTTTGCAACAGGCATCAAGCTTGCAAAGCCTGAACTTAAAGTTATAGTTATAACAGGGGATGGAGATGCAACTGCAATCGGAGGCAACCATCTGATACATGCTTGCAGGAGAAACATTGGAATAACAACAATTGTCTACAACAATAACATATACGGAATGACAGGAGGCCAGTATTCTCCTACAACCCCGAAATTTGATAAAGGTACAACGGCACCTTACGGGAATATAGATAAAGCTTTTGATATCTGCAACCTCGCAGCTTCAGCAGGTGCAACCTATGTAGGCAGGGCTACGGCGTATCATGCCAACCTTCTTACTTCCCTTGTCCAGAACGGTATAAACAATGACGGCTTTTCATTGATAGAAGCAGTAAGTGTATGCCCGACATATTACGGCAGAAAGAATAAAAAGGGTGACGCCGTGAAAATGATAGAATGGCAGAAAAACAGTGCAGTTAATATTTCTGCTGCAGCTAAGATGTCTCCTGAATCACTTGAAGGCAAGTTCCTTATCGGTGAATTCAAGAATAGTCCTGAACCAGAATACACCAGCGAGTATCAGAAGATTATCGATAAATTGAAGAAGGAGAGATAATTATGGATAGATACGAGGTAAGACTTAGTGGTTCCGGTGGACAAGGACTGCTGCTTGCAGGTATAATACTTGCAGAGGGTGCAATTAACGATGGCAAAAATGCAGTGCAGACCCAATCCTACGGACCTGAAGCCAGAGGTGGCGCTAGCAAATCCGAAGTCATTATTGCTACTGAAACCATTGATTTCCCAAAGGTAAGAAATTGCGACATTCTTCTTGCCTTGACACAGAAGTCATATGAGCAGTATAATGAAGGTCTTAAGGAAAACGGCACACTAATTATAGACACTTCGGTAGAAGTTGCGGAAAACTCTGCCTATAAGACATATAAAGTGCCTATTCTTGACACTGCTGCAAAGGTCCTGGGAAAACCTATGGTAACTAACATAGTCGCTCTTGGTGCTATCGTAGGTATAACAAAGATTATATCAACAGATTCCCTTGAAAAAGCAGTGCTTGCCAGAGTTCCAAAGGGAACAGAAGAGCTTAACAGAAAAGCCCTTTCACTAGGTTACGAAATAGCTCAAAAAGCATAAAAATAACTGGAGATAGATGGTATGAGTGAAACTATAGATTTAATGAAAATAATCCAAACGAATTTTCACAGGCTGAGCAAAGGTCAGAAAATAATTGCTCAATATATTATGAATTACTATGATAAGGCAGCTTTCATGACTGCTGCAAAGCTTGGGGAGAATGTCGGGGTAAGCGAGTCTACCGTCGTAAGGTTTGCCAATGCCATTGGCTATGCAGGTTATCCGCAGTTGCAGAAACAACTGCAGGAAATGGTCAAGACCAAGCTTACCACTGTTCAAAGAATCGAAATGACCTCAGACTATTCCAATGATGACAGCATACTCAAAAACATACTGAAGTCCGAAGTAGAAAACATTCGTGCCACTATTGATGAAATTGATTATAAAAACTTTGAACAGGCTGTAAAGTCTATTTGTGAAGCCAAAAGCATCTATATAATCGGCTTGAGAAGTTCTACGACCTTGGCCGAGTTCCTGGGCTTCTACCTTAACCTCGTCCGTGATAATGTTCATGTAGTTACCTATACAATAGGCGATATTTTTGAACAGCTTTTCAGGATAGGAGAAAATGACCTTGTAATAGCAATGGGCTTCCCAAGATACTCTTCAAGAACAATTAAAGCCCTTGAATACTCCAAAGCAATGGGCGCGAAAACACTGGCTGTGACAGACAGCCTACTCTCACCACTTTGTTCTTATGCCGACAATGTACTTATTGCAAAAAGTAATATGGAATCCTTCGTAGATTCTATAGTAGCTCCGCTAAGCGTTCTTAATGCACTGATAATTGCAGTGGGTATTAAAGAAAAGCATGATGTATCGGCGTCCTTTGCAAGGCTTGAGGAAATTTGGGACAAATACAACATATTCTCAGTGGATAAGGAAAAATAAAACCAAATAGAATATTAGAGCAGCCATGTATAGCTAGGCATTGGTATAGAAATCTTTCTATAAGATGCCTAGCTATAGCATGGCTGCTTTCGTTACATAAGTATCTATAGAAGCAAATGGTATGTATAACAGGGCATATGCTTCGGTATACATACCATTCGGTTTTGTAGTAAAATGTCTGCTTTGGTGGGGGCCTTATGAAAGGCCCCCTTTAATATTTCTATAATATATTCCCGATTATGTGTTATAATAATATGGAAAATCGAGGGGGGATCACATGACAAAACTATACCTGGTAAGACATGGCCAGACAGAATGGAACAAAATAAGCAAGGTACAAGGAAGAACCGACATTGAACTCAGTGAAACCGGTGTCAGACAGGCAAAGCTGCTTGCCAGAAGGTTATCCGGCGAAGCTATTGATGTTATATACTCCAGCAGTCTTAAGAGGGCTCTTAAAACTGCCGAGACAATTGCAGAGTATAAAAAAGAATGCCGCATAAATAAATCGGAGAAATACCAGGAAATATGCCTTGGCCCATGGGAAGGCATGACGATAAATGATATAAAGGAGCAATACAGCGAGCACTTCAGGATATACCGGGAGGATCCGGCCAATTTCTTGCTGCCCGGTGCGGAAACTTTTCTTGAATTATCGGAAAGGACTTATTCATCAATTATGGATATTGTACGTCAGCATCATGGCAAGAACATACTCTTAGTATCCCACGGCACTGCAATAAAGGCTGCAATAATTAGAATCCTGGATTTGGACATAAAAAACTACACGAAATTCAGGATAGATAATGCGTCGATTACTACAATAAGCTTTAATGAAGGAGTACCGGCAATAGTGTCCCTTAATGATACCTGCCACCTTAGAGAAGATGAATGCAGCCATGAAGGAGTGATAAGCGATTGAAATATGATGTTGTCGTTATAGGAGGCGGCCCTGCAGGTATGCTTGCAGCAGGTACTGCAAGCTCCATGGGTAGAAAAACCCTGTTGCTGGAAAAGAATGATAAGCTCGGAAGAAAACTTTTTATAACCGGCAAAGGAAGATGCAATGTCACAAATTCAGCAGATTTTGACGAATTTATGAAAAACATCCCAAAGAACACAAAGTTCTTTTACAGTGCTTTTCACAGCTTATCCAACAATGCTCTTATAGAATTGTTGAACTCCCTTGGGCTAAGGACAAAAGTGGAAAGAGGGGGAAGGGTTTTCCCTGAGTCGGACAAGTCAAGCGATGTCATAAAAACGCTGGAAAAATACATTAATAAATACAATGTAGCCGTAAGGCTCGGTACAAAAGTCTCCGGCATAAAAGCCGAGGATGGGGCAATAAAAGGCGTGAAACTCGAAAACGGTGACATTATTGAATGTGAATCATTAATACTATGTACCGGAGGAATATCCTATCCCCAGACCGGTTCAACAGGGGACGGCTATGAATGGGCCCGTAAAGCCGGGCATACGGTCACAGACCTGCAGCCTTCCCTGGTTCCTTTAATTGCAAAGGAGGAATACATAAAGGAGCTGCAAGGCTTATCCCTTAAGAATGTATCAATAAAAGCCATTGTTGGCGGCAAGGTGATATATAATGATTTTGGCGAAATGCTTTTCACCCATTATGGACTAACAGGCCCGATAATACTTTCCTCAAGCTTCTATGTATCTGATTATATAAGGAAAAAGAGTGAAGTAAAAATAAGCATAGATTTGAAGCCTGCTCTTACAGAGGATGAACTTGATAAAAGAATACTCCGGGACTTTGAAAAAAACACCAACAAGCATTTCAAGAATTCCCTGGATGAACTGCTTCCAAAGAAAATGATACCTGTAATATTGGCACTCTCAGGCATAAACGAGGAAAAAGAGGTGCATCAGATAACAAAACTTGAAAGAAAACACCTGGTAGAACTTTTAAAGAATTTTACCTGCACTGTTATTGATACAAGGCCGGTAGCAGAGGCTATAGTCACATCAGGAGGGATCAACCTTAAGGAAATCAACCCAAAAACCATGGAGTCAAAAATAGTCAAAGGATTGTTTTTCGCTGGTGAAATATTGGACCTTGACGCTTTTACCGGAGGTTTTAATCTTCAAATAGCATTTTCTACAGGTTATGTTGCAGGTTTGAATGCGTAATTGAATAAACACCCTCCCAAAAGGAAATATGTAAATATTATGATAACTCTATTGGGGAGGTAATAATATGAGCAGTACTGCAGGAAGCAGGGACAATGCCCTCATTAATTGGTGGGACAAAGTAAGCATGAGGCTGGTCAAGCTTCTTATACTCTTATTTGCAATGTTTATGTTTATTCAATTCATGTTTTTGAACCAGACTTTAAAAACCTTTCTCAGCAGGACAGACAAGCTTGAAGGAAAATCTGTCGCTGACAGCGAACTTTTGATAAAAACGGGAATAGTAGAGCTTACCTTTGAAAATGAGAACAACCTGAAGCTGTTGTCATTCTATGTGAACGGGGAAAAAGTTCCGTCCCCTGCAGGCAAAACAATCAAGCTTGAGGTTAAGAACAATGATATTATAGAAATTTCCGGTTCAGATTTCAATGATATAGCCATACTGCGCATAACTTCCGCATCAGAAAACATTACAGTTCCGGAACCGGGCAAAGTTGTATATGTCAACGGAAACCTGGTGCTTGTGGGAAGGGTAAAGCTCAGATAGGGTGCAAATACTTTCATTTTTACTCATATTTTGTTAAAATGTTTACAGGCGTATGCCGCAGAGACTCGAAGAAAAATACTATAATTTGAGGGGATATACAATGAATAATAAGGTTATTGCAATAGACGGACCTGCAGGAGCCGGTAAAAGTACAATAGCCCGAAAGCTTGCAGATATGCTCGGATATACTTATGTTGATTCCGGAGCCATGTACCGGGCACTGACACTGAAGCTGCTGAAAGAGAAAGTCAATTTTAGAGATACCGGCGCAATAATTACAATAACAGAGAAAGCAGATATTGATTTCATCAACAACAGCATCTACCTTGACGGAGTTATAGTTGACAGGGAAATCCGCGAGGAGGATGTCAACAGGAATGTTTCCTGCGTAGCAGCAATACCTGAAGTGCGGAGAATAATGGTAGACCTTCAGAGGAAGGTCTCAAAAAATAAAAACGTAGTTATGGATGGACGTGATGTTGGTACAGTAATTTTCCCGGAGGCTGATTATAAATTTTTTATAACTGCTTCTGTACAGGAGAGGGCTGAGAGAAGATATAAAGAGATATTGCAGAGGGGCTACAGCGCGGATATAAACGATATAAAAGCGCAAATAGAAAACAGGGACCATATTGACAGCACAAGGTGCGATTCTCCGCTAAAAAAGGCAGATAATGCAATATGTATAGAAACAACGGGGAAAAATATCGACGAGGTTATGAGAGAGGTTTTATCATATATTTAATAAGGGGGGATAGTAGTGTTGTACAATATTGCCGTGATATTGCTGAGACCGATCTTTTTTTTGTTTTACAACTACAGGGTCACAGGTAGAGAAAACATACCCGAAAAAGGGCCTTACATAGTATGTGCCAATCATGTAAGCGCAATAGATCCGATATTCATAGGAATAATACTGCCGCATAAAATGCATTTCATGGCAAAAGTAGAGCTCTTTAAAAATTGGTTCATCGGAGGACTTTTAAAAACGCTCGGGGCATTCCCAATAAAAAGGGGGGAAGCTGACCTTAAGAGCATAAAAACATCCTTGAGACTTCTGGCGGACGGAAAGGTTTTAAGCTTGTTTCCTGAAGGCACCCGCAACAAAACCAGCGAAATCATTGCCGAACCGGGTATTGCCATGTTGTCAATTAAAGCAAAAGTACCTGTTTTACCAATTGCAATCATGAGCAGTTATAAGTTTTTTAATAGGACAACCATTATAATAGGTAAACCTCTTGATTTAAGCGAATACTATGATAAGAAGCTCGGCAGCGAAGAATATACCGGGATAAGCCTTGGTATCATGAATAAAATAAACGAGCTTAAGAAGGATGAAAACAATGAAAATAATTCTTGATGAAAATGCCGGCTTTTGCTTCGGAGTTAAAAATGCAGTGGAAAAGACCTTTGATGAAATCAAGGAAAACAAGGCCTCAAAGATTTATACCTATGGACCTCTGATACATAACAACCAAGTTATAAGCAAGCTGGAAAGCCAAGGTATAAATTACATTGATGATGTCAATGAAATGGCCGGTGAAGAAACCGAACTCATAATCCGTTCTCATGGCATAGCAGAAGACAAATATAAAATGTTTGATGAAAAAGGTATAAAATACATTGATTGTACCTGCCCGTATGTTGATGCAATTCACAAAAAAGTCAGGGATTATTATCAAAAGGGATATAAAATATTCATAATTGGCGATAAAAACCATCCTGAAGTTATAGGAACTAATGGGTGGTGCGATTATTCCGCACATATTGTGGATGACGAAAAAATAGTAGACAAACTTCCTATATATGATAAAATATGTGTAGTTGCACAAACTACAATTACAAAAAGATTATGGGACAGTGCAGTGGATGCCATTCAAAAAAAATATAAGGATGCAGTCATTTTCAATACAATTTGCAGTGCTACGGAAAAAAGGCAAAAGTCAGCGGAAGAACTGTCAAAGAATGTAGACTGCATGATAGTCATAGGAAGCCGTGAGAGTTCAAATACGAATAAACTGTATCAAATTAGCAAAAACAATTGCAGTAACACCTATCACATAGAAACGGCAGATGAACTTCAGCTTGACGAGATGAAAAAGTATGAAAAAGTAGGCATAACTGCAGGTGCGTCCACACCTGATTGGGTAATTAAGGAGGTTATTGATAAGATGCAAGACATTAATGAAAACAAAATGGAAATCCAGGAAAATCTTATGGAAGAATATGAGAAAACCATGAAATCTCTTTACCAGGGAGACAGAGTAAACGGCACGGTCATCATGGTTACTGAAGACGAGGTCATGGTTAATATAGGATATAAATCCGACGGTATAATAAAGAAAGAGGATTACACTTGGGAACCGGACACTAATCTTAAGGACCTGATAAAACCCGGAGATGAAGTTGAGGTAATAGTAGTAAGTATCAACGACGGAGAAGGAAACGTAGTGCTCTCCAAGAAAATGGTTGATGCAGAAAACAACTGGCACAAAATTGAGGAAGCTTACAATGAAAAGACTCCTCTTGGAGGCTATGTCAAGGAAATAGTTAAGGGCGGCGCTATAGTAGAGATACTTGGAATAAAGACCTTCATGCCTGCATCCCAGTTTGACCTGAGGTATGCAGAAGATTTGACGGGTTATGTAAATACTAAAGTAAAAGTCAATGTTATAGAATATGATCCGGAAAAGAGAAAAGTAGTAGTATCAAGAAAAGAACTCCTTAAGAAAGAAAAAGACATCAAGGAAAAAGAAGTTTGGGAAAAGATAGAAGCAGGACAGAAAATCAAAGGTGAAGTTAAAAGACTTACTGATTTCGGAGCTTTTGTAGATCTTGGCGGAGTGGATGGATTGATTCACATATCAGAGCTTTCCTGGAGCAGGGTAAAACATCCATCCGAAGTTGTAAAGCCGGGTCAGATGGTCGAAGTTGTTGTTCTTTCCGTAGACAAGGAAAAGAAGAAAATATCCCTGGGCCTGAAGCAGACCCTGCCTGAGCCATGGAGCGTCGTAGGAGAAAAGTACAAGGTAGGAGATATCGTAGAGGTTAAAGTATTGAGATTCTCCAACTTTGGTGCATTTGTCGAACTTGAACCCGGCGTTGACGGACTGGTTCATATTTCACAGATTTCAGACAAGAGGATTGCTAAACCCGGTGATGCATTGAACCTTGGAGATATCGTAAAAGCTAAAATAATAGATATAAAGCTTGAAGAGAAGAAAATAAGCCTTAGCATCAGAGAAGCTCAAGAAACCCAGGAAATTCAAGAAACTCAAGAATAAATAAGCTTTGTAAATAAGCCCTTCTTGGTAGCAGAGGGGCTTATTTTTTTATATTTTCGGTTTTATATTAGCATAATGGTTTTTCATGCATATTTTATATAAGAAGTAATATAATTAATATGGCTTATATCATATAGAAAACCAAAGGATTATTAAATAAATGCATAAGATTCGTTAGTAATACTGAAACATTTTAACTTATTGCTAAAATATAATGATTTTCAGTGAAAAGTATTGACTTTTCCGGTAAATTTGATAAAATTATTTCTATTGAATGACTAAGCAGTATAAGCTGGTTAAAGGAGGAAAAGAATAAATGAATGCTTTGGGCCGTCATATTTTGGCAGAAATTTATGGGTGCAGCTATGAGATCTTGAACAACAAGGAAAAGATCCAGCAGCTGATGGTAGATTCAGCCCTGGAAGCAGGCGCAGAAGTAAGGGAAGTTGCATTTCATAAGTTCAGTCCGCAAGGTGTTAGTGGAGTTGTTGTTATTTCTGAGTCTCACCTTACTATTCATACATGGCCGGAATTGGGATATGCTGCCGTTGACGTGTTTACATGCGGTGAAAATGTTAACCCTTGGGATGCATGTAATTACCTAACGGAGAAGCTTAAGGCCAAGCATATGACTGCAACCGAGGTGCAACGAGGCATTTTTGACCAGCCGGTAAAAGTTGCAAATTTGTAGAGAGGTTCATTTATGGTTTTAGTATTTGACTTATAGGGCACACAACCTGTGAAAAACACAAGTTGTGTGTTTTTATATGTATAATTTTTTTAATACTGTCAACAATATATAATGACCTCACAAAATACATTGAGACCCCCTTTACATTATATTTTCGTGATATGTTACATATCACGACTTTTTTTTCTGCCTTTCATATGTTAAAATTAATTGTACAAATTCTTCAAAACCTATCATGCCCCATAAAGAATTCCGTTATTATAATATATTTTTACTAAAGGAGAAATATATGCTTATTGACTATGAAGGATTTAAGGATAAGATACTAAAGCTTACGGGTATTGATTTATCAAGCTACAAAGAAAGGCAGATGAGGAGGAGAATCGACTCCCTCATAAAAAGAAACAATTACGATGATTATGATCTTTACTATAAAGCATTGGTGCAGGACCCGAAGCTTTACGATGAGTTTATAAACTATCTCACTATCAATGTATCCGAGTTTTACAGGAATCCCTCCCAGTGGGAAATTCTCGAGAAGGAAGTAATGCCTGCAATATTAAAGGTCAATAAACGTCCTAAGATTTGGAGTGCAGCTTGTTCCACAGGGGAAGAACCATATTCGCTGGTAATGATGCTGAGCAGGCTCATGGATTTAAGCAGCATAAAAATAATTGCAACAGATATAGATGATGGTGCCGTAGCAAAAGCCAAAAGGGGCATATACATACCAAAGAGCCTTGCAAATCTTCCCAAAGATTTGGCGGCCAACTACTTTGAAAAATCCGGCGATAACTACAAGATAAGCGACAAAATAAAGAACTGCGTTGATTTCAAGCACCATAACCTGCTAAACGATAAGTACCCCGACAACTGTGATCTTATAGTATGCAGAAACGTCATGATATATTTTACTGAGGAAGCAAAGGCCATGATGTACCATAAGTTCAGAGAATCATTGACTAATAACGGGGTGCTTTTTGTCGGAAGCACGGAACAGA
>JBLNDG010000191.1:0-19484 GCA_050261415.1 Caulobacteraceae bacterium
ACGGGGGTTCGATTCCCCCACGGGTCACCAGTTATGGGGGCATAGCTCAGCTGGGAGAGCATCTGCCTTACAAGCAGAGGGTCATAGGTTCGAGCCCTATTGTCCCCACCATACGACATTCCTTAATTTACTGAGTAGAACTTGCGGAGCAAGTTGGAGGCTACAAAGAAAAATCTAATAAGCTGGTGTAGCTCAGCAGGTAGAGCAGCTGACTTGTAATCAGCAGGTCGGGGGTTCGATTCCGTCCACCAGCTCCAAAAATGGGGAAGTTCCCGAGTGGCCAAAGGGGGCAGACTGTAAATCTGTTGTCACAGACTTCGGTGGTTCGAATCCACCCTTCCCCACCATTTTGAATTCAAAAGTCCGAAAGGACTTTTTTTCATGTCCGAAGCTTGTCTTTTGTTTTTGATAAATCAAAAAGTAATGGTTATAATATATTTTGAGCAATAATTCTGCAATAAATATGAGGAATTTTCTACTAAGCGATTTACATAGAAAATCATATATTTCAGCACATATTGACAAGGATTTTTTGCTGTGGTAGTATAATCCTGTAGTTTTGGTAACTTAATGAATAATTACCTTATCAAGAGAGGCGGAGGGAAGGGCCCGATGAAACCCGGCAACCGGCATATGTACGGTGCCAATTCCTGCAGGATAATAAAAGCTATCCTGAAAGATGAGGGAGTATATGAGAATGATAGACTCCTTCGACTGAGGGAGTTTTTTTAATGGATAGAAAGGTACGTATTCCATAAAAACTTCTTCAATAGTTATAAATTATTCAAAACAGGCATTTTTATTGTTTTGAAAAAGAAACTAATTGTAAAAGGGAGGTAGCTGCCATGATAAGAAAGTTGTTTACATCTGAATCCGTAACAGAGGGACATCCGGATAAAATATGCGATCAGATATCAGATGCGGTATTGGATGCGATACTTGACCAGGACCCGATGGGGAGGGTAGCTTGTGAAGTATCGGTTACAACCGGCTTGGTAGTCGTAATGGGAGAAATATCAACAAAGTGTTATGTTGATATCCCGAAAGTTGTAAGGAATACAATTGAGGAGATTGGGTATACGAGGGCAAAGTATGGCTTCGACTGCGATACATGCGGTGTAATAACAGCAATTGATGAACAATCCTCAGATATAGCCCTTGGGGTGGATAAAGCCCTTGAAGCAAAAAAAGGCGAAATGGACGAGAAGGATATAGCTGCCACCGGTGCAGGAGATCAGGGTATGATGTTTGGATTTGCCTGCGATGAGACACCGGAGCTTATGCCAATGCCGATATCTCTTGCTCATAAACTTGCAAGAAAGCTGGCACAAGTAAGGAAAGACGGTATACTGGATTACCTGAGGCCTGACGGCAAGACTCAAGTTACTGTCGAATATGATGACGGCAAGCCTGTGAGAATAGATACTGTAGTTGTTTCCACACAGCATAGCCCTGAAGTGGATCATGAGACAATTGAAAAGGATATGCTTGAATATGTAATTAAGCCTGTAATTCCGGGAGATATGCTGGATAAAAATACAAAGTATTACATAAATCCGACCGGCAGGTTTGTTGTAGGGGGACCTCATGGAGATTCCGGTCTTACCGGTAGAAAGATTATTGTAGATACTTACGGCGGATATGCAAGGCATGGAGGCGGGGCATTCTCAGGTAAAGACCCGACCAAGGTGGACAGGTCTGCTTCGTATGCGGCAAGGTATGTAGCAAAGAACATAGTTGCGGCAGGTCTTGCATCAAAATGCGAGGTTCAGATAGCTTATGCAATTGGAGTTGCAAAACCTGTATCTGTACTTGTTGAAACCTTCGGTACCGGAAAGCTGGCTGATGATTCTATCGCTGAAATAGTAATGAAGGTGTTCGATCTTAGGCCTGCGGCTATAATCAGGGATCTTGACCTCAGAAAGCCGATATACAGACAGGTGGCTGCATATGGCCATATGGGCAGAACCGATTTGAATGTTCCGTGGGAAAAGACGGATAGGGTAGAGACAATTAAAAAACTGGCAGGTATATAGAGTAAAAGGTGCACTTCATGTGCGCCTTTTTTGTTTTACCAATAGGTATATAAGATAAACAGTGCTTTGAAGCTCACTTTAGCATATGTAACCGGACCCAATAGGAATACATTAATCCTATTGCCCATAGCCTATAGTCTATTGCCCATATTATGTTATAATTAAGTAAGCAATATATGTAATTTTTACTGAGGTGTTTAGAATGGATGAACTCCAGGGAGTAATTCACGAGGTAGTTTTCCGGAATGAGCAGAACGGATATACTGTGCTGGAAATAGAGACAGATAAAGAACTCTACACGCTTGTGGGTTATTTTTCCTTTGTAAATATAGGGGAAACTATAAAGGTATACGGTAAATGGGTGCAGCATCCAGATTACGGCAGGCAGTTCAAGGTGGAGACCTATACGGCCGTTACTCCTGCAACCATAAACGGTATTGAAAAGTATCTGGCCTCAGGTTTGATTCCGGGAATCGGGCCGCACACAGCTAAGAAGCTGGTTGAGAAATTCGGGCTGGACACCTTTGACATTATTCAATACAACCCCGGACGCCTGACAGAGGTGGAAGGAATAGGAGAAAAAAAGGCGGCCAGTATATTTGAAGCCTTCGAGGAACAAAAGGAGCTCAAGGATATTATGCTGTTCCTTGAGCAATACGGTATTGGACCTGCATACGCTGTAAGAATATACAAGACCTATGGTGCGAATACCATTGCCGAGATCAAGGAGAATCCTTACAAGCTTGCAGACGATGTATTCGGAATAGGCTTCAAGATGGCAGACAAGGTAGCGCTATCCATGGGTATTTCCAAAGCATCGGAGTATCGTATGGCTTCGGGCACCAGGTATGTTCTTAATCAATACCACGGGAACGGGCATTCCTTCGTACCTCAGGAAGAGCTTGTGAGAGCTTCGGCAGTTTTGTTGGGTGTTGATGAAACAAGTGTTGAGGATACACTTGTAAAGTTGTTTATAGATAAAAAAATAGTCATTGAGACGATAGGAGATATAAGAGCAGTATATGCAGTTCCCTTCTTTAAAGCCGAGTCGGGGACTGCCCGCCGCCTTGTGCAGCTTTCATATTACAGCATACCTCCGTTGGATGTGGATATAGATGAGGAAATATCAGCAATAGAGAAGGAAGAGGGAATTGAACTGGCGGAGAACCAGCGAAATGCCGTTAGGGAAGCTGCATCCAAGGGGATACTTGTAATTACCGGGGGGCCAGGTACGGGAAAAACTACAACGATAAAAACCATAATAACTCTCTTTGAAAAGAAAGGGCTTAATGTTTTACTTGCGGCACCTACGGGCAGAGCAGCGAAAAGAATGCAGGAGGCTACCGGCAGGGAGGCAAGGACTATACACAGGCTGCTGGAATACGGCTACGGTGAAAGCGACGAAGAAGCATTTTTCCAGAAGAATGAGGACTCACCCCTGGAATGTGACGTTATAATAATTGATGAGGTTTCTATGATCGACATACTCCTCATGAATAATCTTCTGAAGGCTATAGCAGAAGGAACCAGGGTGATTTTTGTGGGGGATATAGACCAGCTTCCTTCTGTAGGGCCGGGCAATGTTCTGAGAGACATAATAGAAAGTAATGTACTTCCGGTTGTCAGGCTGAATGAAATATTCAGGCAGGCCGAGACAAGTATGATAATAGTGAATGCCCACAGGATAAACAGGGGAGAGCCTCCTGTCATCAGCAGCAAGAACACGGATTTTTTCCTCATAAGGCAGGAAAAACAGGAGGATATAGTATCTACAATAATTGAATTATGCAGTGAGAGGCTGCCGAAATTTACCGGTATGGATTTCTATGAAGGTATACAGGTGCTTTCGCCCATGAAGAAAGGCATATGCGGAGTACTGAACCTTAATAAAGAGCTCCAGAAGTCTCTGAATCCGCAGAAAAACAATAAGAATGAGAAACCTTACAGAGAAGCGGTTTATCGTGTCGGGGACAAGGTAATGCAGGTGAAAAACAATTATAAAATGAAATGGCAGAGCATTACAGACTTTGAGAAAGAAGGAGAGGGTGTTTTCAATGGAGACCTCGGTACAATTATAAGTATTGATAATGAGGAGCAATATATCGAGGTGATTTTCGACAATGAGAGAATGGTGCGTTATGATTTTTCAATGCTGGATGAGCTTGAACACGCCTATGCACTGACAGTCCATAAGAGCCAGGGTTCGGAGTTCCCTGTGCTTGTAATGCCTATAACCTTCGGCCCGCCGATGCTTCTGACGAGGAATCTACTTTATACGGCTCTTACCAGGGCTAAAAGCATGGTAGTTATGGTAGGGAAGGAAAAATACCTGGCTCAAATGATAAATAACAACCATATAACCAAAAGGCATTCCGGCCTTAAAGGGAGGCTGGAAAAAATCAGTTTTATTTAGGGGGATGTGTTCCATGAGGGGTGTATTGAAAATCTTAATGAATTTACTTTACCCGCCCCAAAACCGCTGCGATATTTGCGGCAGTCCAAGCTCCTATACGGTATGCGAGGCATGCATGTCTGCAATTGAGTTTCTGGAAGGTGTAAGCTGTTTAAAATGCGGGAAGAACCTTAATGAATGTTATGAGGACAGCATATGCCCTGATTGTAAATCACACAACTCTGAATACGAAAGAGCGTTTTCCTGTTTTGAATATAAAGGTACAGGGAAGAAAATGATTTACAGTCTTAAATATGAAGGGAAGGTTCGGCTTGCAGAAACAATAGCGTTACTCATGTACGACAAGCTTAAGAATGAAGGCCTGAAAATAGATGCAGTGGCGCCTGTGCCCATTCATCCAAATAAACTGAAGGCACGAGGCTTTAACCAGGCTTATCTTATTGCAGAGGGCTTGAGTGCCAGGCTAAACAAGCCCTTGCTTGATTGCCTTGAAAGAGTGAAAGAGACGAAGGAACAATACAACCTCGACAGGTTTCAACGGTTTTTAAATATAGTTGATGCAATTTCTGTCAAATTATTGTATAATATTGATAAATATAAGAGTATTTTGCTGGTAGATGATATATACACAACGGGAAGCACTGTCAATGAATGCAGCAAGATGCTTAAAAAGGCCGGAATAGAAAAAGTATACGTTATAACTGCAGCAACAGGCAGTAATACATGATGAGATGCGAGACGCGAGATACGAGGGAACGGGTAACACTGAGAACACTGAAATCCACTGAATACACGATGAAAAACAAAATATTAGCAGTGTAATTTCGTGGAACATCTGTGTGTCCCGTGATTATCGTACCCGGACCGATTAGGAATGTCTCACAGACTAAAAAGCGGTGAGGAGGTCTATATATGCCGGAAATAAGAAATTGTCCCAGATGCGGAAAAATATTCACCTATATGGGAAGACCCATTTGCAATAAGTGTCTTGAAGCTGAAGAGGATGAATTCAAGCGGGTAAAGGAATACATATATGATAATCCGGGAGCGACAATATCCGAAACATCGCAGGCAACCGATGTATCAGTGGAAAAGATAATGAGGTTCTTAAGAGAGGAAAGGCTGGAGATAAGGTCTGAGAACAGCAACATGATTCTGGAATGCGAAAGGTGTGGGGTCGCAATTAACTCTGGAAGATTCTGTGAGAAATGTAAGAAAGACATGAATTCAGACTTTAGGAGAGAATTCGGCCTGGACAGAAAAGCACCTGAACCAAGACCGGAACGTAGAGCCGAGCGGGAAAAAATGTATACAGCAACAAGGCGAAAAGATGATTAGATTAATCACAGAGCAGTTTAGGCTGCTCTTTTTTTTGAAAAATATCAAAATATACTAAACTAATATTATAAAACTACCGATAAATTAAATGAAAACAAGAAAGGCAAACGGGGTGTTAAAATGGGTTTTAACGTTAATAAAATAGGCGGGGTAAATGAGATTTACAAAAGCCAGAAAGTAGAATCCAAAAAAGGGGTTTCAGAAGTGCCGCAAGCTAGGGGAAAGAAAGATGAACTTCAAATATCAAAAGAGGCTATGGATTTCCAGCTGGTAATGAAGGCAGCAAAGGCTGCTCAGAGCATTCCCGATATAAGGGAGGAAGTTATAGCCCCAATAAAGGAAAAGCTTGAAAATGGCACTTATGAAGTAGACGGCAAAAGCATAGCGGATAAGATTTTATCACGCCAGTTTAATATTAAGATATAAAAAAACCACAGCTTAAGGCCATTACCTGGCTGTGGTTTTTTCTATCAAAGTTTTTTATCAAATCGGAGAGGTGTTATGTCAATGGCAAATGCAAATGTTGAAGTTAATGCAGTTATAGACATACTTAAGAAGGAACACAGCTATTATAAGGATATGCTTGAACTGTCAAAGTCTAAAAAGAGGCTGATCATCGAAGGCAAGGTCGGAGAGCTGGACAAGATTGTGAAGCTGGAGCAGAACATGATTTTCAACGTAGGACAG
Source organism: Caulobacteraceae bacterium (assembly GCA_050261415.1). Classification (GTDB taxonomy): domain Bacteria; phylum Bacillota; class Clostridia; order Lutisporales; family Lutisporaceae; genus JBLNDG01. The sequence continues at coordinate 6,475 of JBLNDG010000191.1, forward strand.
CTTGAAAAGAAAAGAGAGGAAGCGGTTGTCAAGCTTTGCAGTGCGCTTGGGGTTAATAATGACCAGACTATGATTTCAGAATTGGCGAGGCTTCTTAAGCCGGAACTGAAGAATGAACTGGAAAAGATACAAAGAGAATTGCAAGGAACCCTTTCTGAGCTTAAGTCGGTTAATGACCTGAACGGACAGCTACTGGAGCAGTCTCTTGAATATATAGATTATTCCATTAATATCATTGCGGGTGCAGGAATGGAAACAGGGTCTTTATACGAGGATATGAGCAAGAATAAGAGCAAAACAAGTAAAAAGAACATTTTTGATACTAAGGTATGATTTTGAGGTGATTTTATGTCATCAACATTTAGGGGATTGGGAATAGGAATATCGGCAGTTTTTGCAAATCAGAGGGCTTTGGATGTAACCGGCCACAATATAAGCAATGTAAATACTCCGGGATATACCAGACAGATGATATCCAACTCATCAGCGTTCTATCAGAAGCTGGGCCAGTCCGGCAACGGAAAGCCGATGCAGCTGGGGTACGGCGTTGATGTACAGGAGATAAGGCAATACAGGGATGAGTTCCTGGATAAGAAGTTCAAGAGGGAGAGCACCAGCCTTGGATATTGGGACTCCAGGTTCTCAAGCATTAAAGAGCTTGAGACTATTTTTAACGACAACTCGGAAGAGGGACTCCAGACTGTAATGAACAACTTCTGGGACTCATGGGAGCAGCTCAGCAAGCCTACAGGTGGCCTCACAGCAAGGTCTATTGTAAAAGAAAATGCCATTGCCTTTGTAGAAACTGTTAAAAATATGGATAATATGCTTGTTAACTTCAGGAGAAGCAAGGACAAGGAGATAACTGAGAGTATTGACAGGGTGAATGAGATAGCAAAAAATATCGCAGATCTGAATTTGGAAATACAAAAGGTAGAATCTTATGGAGTTACAGCAAATGATTTAAGGGATCAGAGGAACTATCTCATAGATGAGCTCTGCCAGAAGGCTAAGATACAAGTCATAGAGGGAAACACAGTAAATATTGCGCTTGAGGGGAGGCTTCTTGTTGAAGGCAGCAGATATGAGCAGATAGAAACAGTGCCTGATCCCGGCAACAGCGGATTTGCAGAGTTTGTCTGGGCGGGTAGCAATGAGAAACTGCAGCTTTCAGGGGGAAGTATAAGTTCTTTGGTGGAGGCCAGGGATGTACTGGTAAAAGGCTTTAGGGATAAATTGAATGAATTTGTAAAGGGTGTAGCAGCAGCAATTAATGAAATACACATAACAGGTTATGGAACAACCGATGCTACACATAGATATTTTTTCATTAATGCATTGGATGGAACAGCAAATAATATTGATCTCTCCACGATAGCCTTCAATCCTGACTTGAATGAGTACGACAAGATTGCTGCGGCGGAAGAAGCAAATAATAATGAAGACAACAGGGTGGCATTGAAAATAGCTGAGCTAAGGCAAAATGACTACTTTTCTGATGATATCTATGAAACCAATCCATCAAATAGAAAATTCAATTTTGATGAGTTTTACAGGAATATTATTTCCGACTTAGGGAATAAAGGCCAAGAGGCTTCTACTCAAGTTGACGCTCAAAAGCTTCTGGTAGACCAGATAGAATACCGCAGACAGGCAGTAAGTGCTGTCTCCATGGATGAAGAGATGAGCAATCTAATAAAGTATGAGCACTCATACAATGCGGCAGCAAGAATAGTAAATGCCATGGATGAGATGCTGGATATAATAGTCAATAAAATCGGTACGGTCGGAAGGTAGTGATTATATAGTATGAGAACAACATTTGGAACGTTTAATATCGCAACCTCTGGGCTCTTTGCAAGCCAGAGATCCCTTGACATCACAAGCCATAACATTTCGAATGCAAATACGGAAGGTTACTCAAGGCAGGTATCCCTGCAAAGGGCAACGATGCCAACTTATGGCGACCCTACAGGGGTTATCGGTACAGGGGTTGAAACCTATGATGTTATAAGACTGAGAAGTGAATACCTGGACACCAAATACTGGGGACAGAACAAAACATACAAGGAATGGAGCATAAAGCAGGAAAACCTGGAGCAAATAGAAGGCATATTTAATGAACCTTCGGATACAGGAATGAGGCAGGTAATGGATGATTTCTTTACCTCCCTTGAAGAGTTGTCCAAGCAATCCGGTGACAGCACCTGCAGAGTGGCAGTTGTGGAAAAGGCAAATACACTGGCAATAACAATAAACAGAAGCGGCCGTGAATTGCTAAATTCAATAAGGGATGTTAATTTTACGGTAAAAAATAAAGTTAGCGAAATAAACTCACTATCAGAGCAAATAGCAAATCTGAATAAGAATATTTTCAGTTTTGAGTTGAACGGGAACAAGGCCAATGATCTTAGGGACCAAAGAAGCGTCCTTCTGGACAAGCTGTCCTCAATTGTAAATATCACAGTAAATGAAATGCCGGGGCCTAACGGAAACAACTATATGGATGTGAAAATCGGCGGTATAACACTTATCAACCATATAAGCTACAATAAGCTGACAACCCAGGATGAGGATGTAGCGGGAATAACGGATCTGGGTGGAGGAAAAATAAGCAAGGTGGTATGGGATGGCGTTCAGGACCAGGAAGTGAAAATAGAAAGTGGAGAACTCAAGGGTTTGATTGATATCAGGGACGGTGACGGTAAGAATTTCAACTACAGGGGGTTGCCATATTACCTTAATATGCTGAACGAGTTTGCCCAGGGCTTTACAAAAGCTTTCAATGCGCAGCATATACAAGGGGTGGACTTTGAAGGTAATCAAGGGCAAAACTTCTTTGTGCAGTTGAATGCTGATGCTTCCGACGTGAACAGCATCAACTTTGAGGTAAACCCGGATATAATTGCGAATCCCGACATGATAGCTGCTTCTTCAATGAGTGATGGAGAAAGTAACAATGATAATACCAAGGAATTGATAGAACTTCGCCAGAGTACCGATATGTTTTCTTCTTTAAAGGGAACACCGGATGATTACATAAAATCACTGCTGTCTGTATTGTCAGTTGACAGCAGCCAGGCTAAGAGGATGACTACTAACTCCGAAGCCTTGGTTGCACATACTGAGAACAGCCGTCTTTCTGAATCAGGAGTATCCCTGAATGAAGAAATGGCAAACATGGTGAAATACCAGCAGGCATATAATGCATCAGCAAGATTGATTACAACATTGGATGCAATACTTGATACAACTGTGAACAGACTTGGAATAGTTGGAAGATAATGAGGTGGTAGCATGAGAGTTACTAATACCATGATGGTAAATAATATGATGAGGAATCTTGCCCGAAATCTTAACAGGATGGAAAATCTGCAGCAGCAGATGGCCAGCGGGAAGAAGTTTTCAAGTCCCTCGGATGATCCTATCGGGGTATCCAGGAGCTTGAGGCTTAATACAGAGATTGCAACTATGAATCAGTATAAGCGAAATGCTGACGACATACAGTCCTGGCTGGATACGACGGAAATGGCAATTAACAATATCAATACTGTTTTGCAAAGGGCAAAAGAGCTTACTATGCAGGCTGCTACCGGGACGAACTCGTTAGATGAGAGAAATGCCATAGCCGGTGAAATAACTGAGCTTAGGAATCAGCTAATACAAGCAGGAAATACGACCTATGCGGGCAGTTATATATTTTCAGGCTACAAAACCAACAAACCTCTATTTACTCCTGAAGGCAAGTATGATTTGGGCGGGAGTACCAGTTTGACACTGGACGAGGTAATAGAGGTTAATATCGGCTTGGGAGATAAAATGGGTATGAATTCAGTAGGCCAGAGGGTATTCGGAATATATTCCGGTGCAACGGCAGATTTGGATTTGGTGACGGCAAATACCCTGAAGCAGCAGCAAAGTATGAAGAGCAATTATATAAATTTGCCTGTTACCGCTGGAGGGAGCTTCACTCTAACTAATGGCAGCGGAACTACTACTATAAATCTTACAACTGCACCATACAGTAGCTTGACAGCTTTAGCAACTGATATTAGTGATGATTTGGGCACTTCGGGTATAACAGTCAGTGTGGTAGATAATAAACTTGTGTTTAATTCTGATAATGGTACATTTTCTATTCAATCAGGAACTTTTAATGTCGCATCTATAGGCATGATAAACAATCAGTCTTCAGTATCTAGAGTGGACTCAGGCGATGAATCACAGCTTATAGCTATATTCAATCAGTTGATTGCAGATCTTCAAAGTGACAATTCAGCAGGGATAAGTAATGCTATAGCAAGAATCAACAATCAGGCAACCAATGTCAATGCAATAAGAGCTGAAATCGGGGTAAAGACCAACAGGATTGAGCTCACTACCAACAGGATACTGGATGATACCCTTAACCTTGAGGGACTACTTTCTAAGAATGAAGATGCTGATATGGCAGAAGTAATAATGAATATAAAAATGCAGGAGAATGTTTACAACGCTTCTCTTTCAACAGGTGCAAGAATAATACAGCCATCACTTGTCGATTTTTTGAAGTAAGGTGGTAAGATATGCTTCAAATCAGTACTCAGAATGCACAGCTTGATATCAGGACAACCAGTGGTAAGCTAAGCATAAGCCAACCACCGGCGGATTTTGAGATGCAGTCAAAGCAGCCAAGGATAATAATACATACAGAACTTCCACAAATACAAATAGATCAACGGCAATGCTTCAATGAATCCGGACTTATGGATCGGACCGCATTGTCGGAATATACTGCGGAGCTTGGCAGACAGGCAGTTATGGATGGAATAGCCAGAGCTTCGGTAGAGGGAGATAGGCTTGCGAATTTTAGGTCAAAAGAGAATGCAATAGCAGGGATAGCACATGATAATTCCTTTGAAAACCATGAGTTCAATATGGTAACAATGCCGAGAAGCAGACCGAAGATTGACTTTATCGGCGGGGGTGTTGACATTCAGGTTGAAGAAGGAAAGGTTAACATAATATTTAAGCCGAACAGTCCCCAAATTGATTATGAGCCTGGAAAGGTAGACGTACAAGTAAAGCAGTATCCGCATATATACATTAAGTATGTGGGCGGTACTATTGATACTAAGGTATAATAATGGAACATACATGGGAGGAATGAAAATGAAAATTGCTACAAAGTTTTTCGGGGAACTGGAAGTGCAGGATAAGGATATTATAAGCTTTCAGGGCGGTATACCAGGCTTTAAGGAATACGGCAGATATGCTTTGATACATGAATCAGATACTGATTTCAGCTACTTGCAGTCGGTGGATAACAAGTATGTATGTTTTATTATGGTGCCCCCGGCTATAATAATAGGAGATTATAATATTGATATTAGCGAGGAATGTGTTGAAGAGCTTGAAATAGAAAGGACGGAGGATGTCAGCATCTATGCTATATTGACAATACCTGAAGATATAAAAAATATGACTGCCAACCTTAAGGCTCCGGTAATAATAAATATGAAAAACGGGAAGGGTAAGCAGGAAATACTCGATGATGCAAGGTATGAAATCAAGCATAGGGTTATAAAGGAGGCTGATGCTTCTTGCTAGTGCTTACAAGGAAAAAGGATGAGTCCATAATTATAGGCGACGGAATCGAGATAGTAATTACAGAAATATGCGAGGATAAAGTTAAAATAGGAATTGTGGCTCCTAAAAATGTTAAGGTATTCAGGAAGGAGCTGCTTCAAGAGGTTGAAAAAGCAAATGCCGAATCTAATACAACCAATGCTGTTGACGTGGCAGCGTTGTCAAAAATGATAAAAAAATAATGGATTTTATAATAATTAGTAAAAAACCGTTAAAGTTATCCAGCTATCATCCGATATAGTATATGAAAGCAAAAAGCGTCAGCAAAAGGCATAGGGCCCATGCTTGGAGTTGGAGCTTTTGCAAATAAATGCCGGAAAGGATTCTGGCATATAAAATATCAAGGAGGAATCAATTATGAGAATTAACCACAATATGATGGCGTTAAACACTTACAGACAGTTGGGTGTTAACACAAACAACGCAAGCAAGTCAATGGAGAAACTTTCATCAGGTCTTAGAATCAACAGAGCAGCTGATGATGCAGCAGGTCTGTCGATATCTGAAAAGATGAGAGGCCAGATCAGATCAATGGAGCAGGCAACAAGGAATGCTCAGGACGGTATATCACTCTTACAGACAGCAGAAGGTGCACTGAATGAAGTAAGTGACATGCTGGTCAGAATAAAAGAGCTTTATACTCAGAGTGAAAACGGCACATATAATACAACAGACGTAGCTAACATGACAGCAGAAATTGCAGCACTAACAGCAGAAATAGTTAACATAGGCTCAAAGACAAAGTTCAATGGTATCAATCTTTTGGACGGCAGCTTGAACATCAGCATCCAGATTAATGAAACTTCAGCTGATGACTTGGCTGTAGCAATGGCTACTGCTGTTGATGCAACTAATATTGCTGCAAGTGACCTGGATACTACTACCAGCAATATTGATGCAATTTCCACAATAAGGTCAACATTTGGTGCACTCCAGAACAGACTTGAGCACACTGTCAACAACTTGAGCACTACAACTGAAAACCTGACAGCAGCAGAATCCCGTATAAGAGATACAGACATGGCTAAGGAAATGATGGAATTCACAAAGAGCAACATCCTGAACCAGGCTGCTCAGGCAATGCTTGCTCAGGCAAACCAGAACCCGCAGGGAGTTCTGCAGTTACTGAGATAGTTAATTCTCCGAAAGATCTTAGATATTCTAAGGTCTTTTTTTTGTATGTAAGGAAAGTTCTGCAATTGCTAAAGAGGGTGTCGAAAAAAGACGATATATATTATATAACTAGTTGCTGCCAAATGAAGGAGAATATACATGGAAAAGTATACTGTATCATTATGCATGATCGTTAAGAATGAAGAAAAATACCTCGAGAAGTGCCTGAAAAGCGTTCAGGGCAAGGTAGATGAGATAATAGTTGTTGATACAGGTTCAACTGATGCTACTATCGAAATAGCAAAGAAATATAATGCAGTGATAAAGCATTTTGATTGGATAGATGATTTTGCTGCTGCCCGTAATTTTTCAATTCGGGATGCAAAATCAGATTATATTCTCATGCTGGATGCGGATGAGTATCTGGATGAGAGTATTGAATTAAGGAAGGAACTGGTATCCGGGAAAGATTATTACCGTGTGACAATAAAAAACCATCTTGCGGAAGGCCACGCCATTATTCATAAAAATGTAAGGCTTTTCAGGGCAAATATTGGACTCAGGTATGTAGGGAAGCTTCATGAGAATGTTAATATATTCGAAAATAGCACCAAATACAGCAATGGAGAGGCAAATGTATTGATTCATCATACGGGTTACCTGAGAGAGGTTGTAAAAGAAAAAAAGAAGGATGAGAGAAACCTTAGAATAATGCAAAGTGAAGTGGAAGCAAACCCTGGGGGCTTCAGTTACTACAATTTGGGCTGTTCATATATGAATATGGCTATGTATGATAAAGCCTTTGAAATGTTTCAGAAGTCATACAAGCTCAGCCAGGGTCAGTCGCATATAAAATACCTGATTATTCATACGGCAGAGTGTCTGAAGCTAATGAACAGGAGTGAAGACGGTATAAGGGTACTGCTTGATGCAATCGGTCTTTTCCCGGAATATATAGACTTTTATTATACTCTCGGAGTATTGTACTCGGAAAATGATTATCTGAAAGATGCCGAGCTATTGTTTAAAAAATGCCTGACGATGGAGGCAAAGGATGAATCCATAACTGCAGACGGTGTAGGAGATTATTTGGCTCACTATCAGCTTGCTTTAGTTTATGAAAAGAAAGGGCGGATCGGAGACTCGTTTGATGAGGCTTTTAAGTCAGTCACGGTGTGTAAGAGCTATTCCCCGGCCTTGGAATTGTATTTGAAGCTCATGCAAAGATCAGGCATAACAATAGAAGAAATGCAAAAACACTTAGAGACAATATATCCGATAAAATCAGTCAAGGAATTGAACAATTTGATACTTGCTTTATACAAGGTAAGGCATCCACTTATTAACAAGTATGATTTTGTTTTCAATAACGAAAAGCTTGCGAGTATCAGGGCAGTTGCATATTTGCTGGCTGGAAACTATATGAAGTCACTTGAGGAATGGGGCAAGGTGGATAGCATATCGAGTGAGAATCTGTTGGATGTACTGGTATTATCCATGATAATTAAAGATATATCATTGTTGAGAGAAGTAAGGCATTGTCTAAACATTAGTGATAAAGACTGGAAGCATATAGTAAAAATTATAGGCATGGAAGATGTATCCCAAAAGCATATTTCAGCAGATGGAGAAAAGCTTTTGCTTGATATAGCATATTACTTACTGGATATAGAAGCCTTTGACCGGTTTGAATATATTTCAAAGTATTTAATAGAATGTTCGATTGAGACGCAAAATAAACTGGCAGTACGGCTTATTGCCCGGGGATACCAGGATACAGCACTGGAATTATTGTCAATGAACATTGAAAGATATCCTGGGACTTATGAAATACCGATGCTTATTGGGGATATTTGTTCAATAAACGGGGACTTAACTAAAGCATTGGATTATTATAACAGATCCTTGAAGTTAAAAGAGAATTACCTTACCTATGAAAAAATATATGAAGTTTATGAAAAGCTCGGTGATGATTTTAATATGAACATCATTACGAATATAATAAAATCCAGGTTTCCACTGGCTCAGTGGGTGCATAGTAAGAGTTCATAAGTATGCTGGGCTTTAAGCAATTAATATGAATTGCGGTAATATATTAGGGGGTAGGCAAATGAAAGTTGTAATTTTAGCAGGGGGCTTTGGTACACGTATTAGCGAGGAAAGTCATTTAAAGCCCAAACCTATGATAGAAATAGGTGATGCGCCAATTCTTTGGCATATTATGAAATTATATTCCTATTACAATTTTAATGAATTTATTATATGCTGCGGTTATAAGGGCTATATGATAAAGGAATATTTTGCCGATTACTATCTGCACCGTTCGGATATAACCTTTGACTTTTCAAATAACAATGAGATGATTGTACACAGCAATGTTGCCGAGCCTTGGAAAGTCACTGTTGTTGATACGGGCCTAAACACTCAAACCGGCGGCAGAATAAAGCGTGTACAGAAGTATATTGGTGATGAGACTTTCATGCTAACCTACGGAGATGGCGTTTCAAATGTGAATTTAAATAAGCTTGTAGCTTTTCACAATAAGCACAAAAAAATTGCAACAATAACTGCGATTCAACCGGGTGGAAAGTTTGGTGTACTGGAAATTGATGATGAACAGAATATAACAAACTTTACTGAGAAGGGAAAAGAGGATGGCGGGTGGATAAACGCCGGTTTTATGGTTTTGGAACCACGGCTTTTCGATTTTATTGAGGATGACAGTACCATTCTGGAAAGGAAACCCTTTGAAACCCTTGCAGCACAAGGCGAGTTGACTGCATATAAACATAAGGGTTTTTGGCAGTGTATGGATACTCAAAGGGACAAGAATCATTTGGAAAGTATCTGGGAGCAGAATCGCGCACCCTGGAAGGTATGGTAATACAAAACATGATTATCAACTGATTATGAATGAAATCCACGAAGGAGAATATATATATGAAAATTAGAGCGGCAGATTATATAGCAAATCTACTGGTAGAAAACGGTATAACCAATGTTTTTTCTGTGGTAGGCGGTGGCGCAATGCACCTTAATGACGCTTTCGGACAACATAAAAATATAAAATGCATATACAACCATCATGAGCAAGCCAGTGCTATTGCAGCAGAAGGTTATGCGCGCATTAACAATAAAATGGCAGGCGTATGTGTGACTTCAGGTCCGGGCGGAACAAATGCACTTACAGGTGTTCTTTGTGCATGGCTTGATTCAATACCGATGTTAGTTATTTCTGGTCAGGTAAGATATGCGACAACTGTTGACAGTACCGGCCTTAAGCTTAGGCAGTTCGGTGAGCAGGAATACAATATTATTGAATCGGTTAGACCAATGACAAAATATTCTGTTATGGTAAAAGACCCCTATGAAATCAGGTACCATATTGAAAAGGCAATTCATGAGGCAACTACAGGTCGCATGGGACCATGTTGGATAGATGTGCCACTTGATGTTCAAAGCGCTATTATAGAAGATACACAGTTACCGGGATTCAACTTTTCGAAGAGAACCACATTCAGAAAAGAAAGCTGCGAAATTATAATCAGTAAGATAAAAAATGCAAAATCACCGGTAATTATTGTTGGCTCTTCTGTTGGAAAATCAGGTTACACAGACCAAATACATGAGCTTGTCTCGAAATTAAACATACCGGTTTTGTGTCCTACTAGCGTGGCCGATACTTTTGATAACTCCCATCCATTATATTACGGCAATTTTGGGGTTTTTGGAGGCAGAATCGGCAATTTCATAATTCAGAATTCAGATTTAATCCTGTCTATTGGGGCAAGAATGTCATTTAAGCAAATAGGCTTTAATTTTTCTTCATTTGCGCCGAATGCAGAGAAAATTATAGTTGATGTTGATAGCGAAGAACTCAAAAAAGATACATTGGAGATTGATATCCCTGTACATGCGGATTTAATTGATGTAATCTCATCTCTAAACGAATTTATTACAGAAGCATTACCTATAAAAAATGAATGGATACATTATTGCAATATTTTAAGAGATAGATTTAATCCCATGCCCCCAAAAGCATCCGACAGCATAGCCGTGAATCCCTATTACTTCGCGAGTAGATTACAGAAAAAGATGCCCGATGATGGAGTAATTGTTGTCGGAAACAGTTGTGCTTGTGTTTCCATTTTGCAAATGGGAATATCCAAAAGGGGACAACGCCTTTTTGGAAATGTAAATTGCGGTACGATGGGATATGATATTCCTGCAGCAATTGGCGCATCGCTTGCAACAAAAAAACCTGTTATTTGTGCTACCGGTGACGGCAGCTTTCAAATGAACATACAAGAATTGCAGACTATTGTTCATAACAAACTGCCTGTTAAGTTTATTATTTTTAACAACGATGGTTATCAAGCAATAGTGCAATCTCAAAAAAACTTTTTCGGAGGTGTTTTATCCGGCTGCACCAAAGAGAGCGGTGTCAGTTTTCCATCCTTCGAAAAGATTTCAAATGCATATGGTATCCCCTATAAAAAGATAGCTTGCCATGGCGATGTTGATGCCGGGATAGATTGGATTTTATCCCTTGATTCTTATGGATTATGTGAAGTTATTCAAGATACAAGTCAGCCTATCGAGCCTAAGGTTATGAGTAAAAAGCTGCCTGATGGAAGTTTAATATCTCCGCCAATTGATGATTTATCGCCATTTTTGGAGCAGGAGGAATATGATAAATATGCAAAATTTAAAGATAGAAAATATTAATATTGGTATTGAGTATGAACCACTTGTTATTCCTGAAATCGGAATAAACCATAACGGGAGTCTGGAAACTGCCTTTAAAATGGTAGATGCTGCAGTGCGGGCAGGAGCGAAAATCATAAAACATCAGACACATATTATAGATGATGAAATGAGCAGCGAGGCTAAGAATGTTATACCTGGAAACTCCACAAAGTCAATATACCAAGTAATGGCTGAATGTTCATTAAGCGAAGAAGAAGAAAAGGAATTAATGGAGTATGTGCAGTCTAAGGGATTGGTATTTCTAAGTACACCTTTTAGCAGAGCTGCGGCATTAAGACTTGATAAATTTGGTGTTTCCGCGTATAAAATCGGATCTGGAGAAATGAATAATTATCCATTAATTGAGTTAGTTTCAAAATTTGGCCGTCCAATGATAGTATCTACCGGTATGAATGATATGGAAGCCGTAAAGAGGACTGTTGACATAATTGTCAAGAACGGTTGTCCGTATGCACTTTTACACACGACAAATCTGTATCCTACGCCGGCAAAATATGTAAGACTTGGGGCTATGCTTGAATTGAAAAAGTTTGGAGTACCTTTTGGACTATCTGACCATACGACTAATAATAATGCGTGTATTGCGGCAATAGCACTGGGTGCATCTATCGTAGAGAGGCATTTTACTGATACTAAAGACAGAGTAGGCAATGATATAGTTTGCTCAATGGATGAAAATGAATTGAAATGCTTAATAGATGCATCAAGAGAGGTATTCAGCATGCGGGGGGGCAAAAAAACTCCGCTTCCGGAGGAACAGGTTACAATTGATTTTGCATTTGCAACAGTTGTAACTATTTCAGATGTCAAGGAGGGAGAATTATTCACTTCAGATAATATATGGGTAAAGAGGCCCGGAACCGGTGAAATAAAAGCTAAAGACTATGAAAAGGTTATAGGTAGGCGGGCGAGAGCCGATATAAAGAAGGATACACATGTTACTTGGGGAATGGTAGTATAAATTGGATAAAAATAAAACGATTTTATTTATAACCGGGACAAGGGCCGACTACGGTAAATTGAAACCACTCATTAAGGAAACGCAGAAATATTTCAAAACGCATATATTTGTCTGTGGTATGCATTTATTGCAGCAATACGGATACACATGCAATGATGTATTAAAGGATGGATATAAAAATGTGCACTGTGCTGCGGATATAGTATATACAGGCAAGATGGATATTGATTTAGCAAGTACCATCGTTAGTTTAAATTCTTATATAAATGATATAAAGCCATATTTAATTGTTGTTCACGGTGATAGGATTGAGGCATTAGCAGGTTCAATTTCCGGAATGCTGAATAACATTCTAATAGCACATATTGAGGGTGGGGAAGTAACGGGTACAGTTGATGAGTCTATACGCCATTCCATAAGTAAAATGGCACAATATCATTTTGTAGCGAATTTTGAATCTAAGTTTAGATTACTTCAACTTGGTGAACGGGAAGAGAATATTCATGTAATTGGATCGCCTGATATTGATATAATGATT
>JBLNDG010000192.1:0-5410 GCA_050261415.1 Caulobacteraceae bacterium
GCCTCCACACCCTTTTACGCGTCACCCTGCCCATCATCGCCCCGGGCATCCTCTCCGGGGCCATGTTGGCGCTCACGCTGTCGCTCGACGATGTCATCGTCAGCTTTTTCACCACAGGCATAGACAGTGTGACTCTTCCCATCTATATCTTCAACAAAGTCAAAACAGGGGTTTCGCCGGATGTCAATGCCTTAATCACGGTCATTATTATAGTCACGCTACTTATCTTGCTCTTGATGCGGACATACGAGGCGAAGAGCCAAAGGAAGGGCCGGATTTAAGGCTGGATACCATATCCGCGTCAGAAATGGTTACGGCCGTAAGCGGGCGGGCTGTCACAGTGTAAGAACTGGCCACTGCCGGAGAGAGTGTGGTCAACCTTGCCCGGTAGTTCAATGGATATTGGATTCAGTGACGGGTGTATCTATATCACTTGAAGATCCCAGGAAAGTACTGGATGTCTAAGCGTGAAATTTTAGGAGGTGGTAAAATACCACCTCCTAAAATTATTGGTGCCAAAAACACAAGTTGTTAAATTGTAATGGACATACATTGATTCTATTTTGACATAGGCATTTACTCATTAAACTTTTTTAGACATGGAAAGAGAGTATATTAGGGTTTGGCTTAGTTTTCGGCTTTAACTCAAACGTTCAAGCTTTAGAAACTCAAATAGATTTCAATGAAAATCCTTTCCTAGCAGGTAAAGCAATTGACATAAATGATATTAATATCGATTATAAATTAATTAAGAAATTACCAACTTCATTAGGAATTGACAAGATAAATATTGATATTGATAGCCTCCATGACACAAATCCGCTAACCCTTAGCGATAAGAGTGTATTATTGTCAAAAGGTTATGATCCAATGAAAATAGATTCAATGGATAGGGGGGACTTCTTAAAACTTAAAGATACGTGGAACTTAAGTCCTGAGGTGATTAAGGCTGCGAAGGTAATTTATCCGGAATTAAACAATCTCGATTTGTCTACCTGGACTTAAGGTAAATACTATAAATATAGTAAAATTAAAGATGATGAAAAATATAGACCTATGCCAGAACAAATTAATCAATTTAGAGGAAGAGGTATTACTCTAGCTGACGCAAGATACATGCTCAAGGATTTCAATAATTATCAAGCGATCCTGAATTTGTCGGATGACGAAATAAAAGAATATTTGCTTGGTTATTACAAGTTTAAGGAAACTTATGCAAAAACGTTAAAAGGAATAGAACGTAACAAAAAAGATTCCAATAATAAGGCCAGTTTTAGAATTTCAGCCACTTCTAAAATAATTGATGGGGCAACCTATTATTATTGCTACGTTCCCGGATATGGATATGACTGGTTCCATGAAACTTCTCAAACTCATGTAGGAATTAATAGCGATATGTATGGAGCGGATGCCCAGCAAATTTTTGAGGCAATTTATCCTTCGGGGGGGTCATATTACGCCACAAATATGTGGGGCACATATTCGCTGGCTCATACAGGTGCGCACGAAGGAATTGATTTTAACGGGACTCCAGAGGGCCAGAATTTACTGGCTGTTGTAGATGGGTCTTTAGGACAAAGAGACAGTACCTGGGGTCAGGTAGCAATCAGTTCTACTGAAACCACTCATGCAGTCAATTACAGAATTTTCTACATGCATATGGTGAATATTTCGCCTTACAGTACTATTAATGCTGGTCAAACTATAGGAAAAGAATCAAACGTAAATACAGATGGGATACACCTTCATTTACAGGTTTATCATAATCAATCCCAGACTTACTGTCATACCTCGGATGACAATATACTATCATCTGACAGCCCATACAGTATTTTCTACACCTGGGTCTAAATAATAGGATATTTAGCGGCCGGGATTAGAAAACCTAAATCCCGGCCCAATTATCTTGATATACCAGCTCCAGTTTTCTTTCCTTATGACAGGCATTTCTCCCCTGTGAATAAATATATAGATTCATTATTTTTAATAATTATTACTAGGTTTGATTTCGATTTGACAATCGGATTAGTGGAGGGTGATAAATATTGTGAGGACTAAAAAATCTGCATTTTTGATTTTTATACTATTGTTTAATTTATCACTTTCATTGTTAAACGGCTGTGCCACTAATACCGGCAGCAATGAAACAATCCAAGACCAAAGTCTACATAAAGACTTGGACATTTATGAATATCAAACTCAGCTAACCAAGCTTGAGGAAGAGCTAAACCAGTTAAAGCAGGAAAATCAACGCCTTAAAGATAATCTGGTTGCCTTAACCAGGACTGACTATCAGTACTTTTTAGACAATTACTATTACCAGGAAGATGAAATTCAAACTATGTTAGGGTATAAACATTATAATGGTGATGAACCGTTGAGAGCACTACCTTATTCAAATGCTCCGGAACTGAATAGAGGCTTCTCTTCAGAGGTAACGGTCATTAGTACTGTAAGAAATCGAGATAATGAACACTGGGCCTTAGTCGAGTTTCCTGCAGCTGAAAGAGGGAGAAACAATTATGGATTTCTCAAAGTTGAATATCTTGAAGATTACCTGTATACAGGTCAAGATTATTCTAAACTCGATCTTCCAATCAGCATAGAAGGAATTAAGATTGGAGAACCGTTAGAGAAAGCCATTGCTGCTTTAGGATTGAATTATTATGAGATAAGGGCCGGAGAGCGGGGTTTCATCCATTATGGAGAAACTATCGGAAGCAGGGACAAGATGATATTAGGAAAAGGCATCGATATTTTCAACAATATGCAAACGCACCAAATATGGAGAATTCGAATGGACGGAGAAGGCTATGAAACCTCAGAAGGTTATGGTGCCGGAAGCAATGCCATGGAAGCGATTAACTACTATAAAGCCCATTATCCGATGGACGAAAATTTCCGCGACAGCTCTAATACAAAATATTGGATTTTCGAGATCGGCGATGAATTTGTTCTTAACTTGGAGATAAATACGCAGGAGTTGACCGAAGACAGTCGTATAAAAAGAATAGACATTGGGCCTAGGTCGCGGATTAACCCTCAGAGATGATAAATCTGTTTTCTGCAAAAGGAACACCAAATACCCGGGGCTTGTCCCGGGTAGAGCCTTAAGTAAGATTGAACTTCTTCTGAAGTTCTTTGTATTTTTTCCTCAGTATATAAGTCGCATTTTTTAGTCCGCCAAAGATGACCAGATAGTTGTTTCAAGACCAAGGCTGGATCTCGATCCCCTTATCCGGATTAACGATGTAGCTGCGCAGTCCGCATAAGTTTCTTGCAGGACAAGCATAAGTAACAGATAACCCCTCCAAATTCGTATCGGTCTGGTCACTCTCCTTCATTGCCAAATTGGATAACTCATTTACCCTTTGTCAGGACTGTATGGATATGTTCCCATACCCCTTCCACTGTATCTTTAGGGGACATGCTTTTATAATAGGCCCAAGGAAGCATACGGAACAGGGCAAACTCCAAAAGTACACCTGTGATATTTAGGATAACATCATTAACATCGAACCTCCGTGCAATATAGCCAGATAAGTTCAATATGTTTTCCAAAAACTGCAGGAATTCGATTGAGACAAAAAATAAGAGTCCTTTCCAGGCAACGGATTTCAGATTGCTGTCGCTTATAAAAACAATTCTTTACATAGACGTTTTCCTTGTTTGAACTTGCTCTTTAGGAAAAGAAAGCCCGGGATTTCCCGGGCTTTCTTCATAATGTAATTCCCTTTTAGAACTATAAAGAGATATACTTATAGACTTTTGTTAGGGAATTAGTAACTTATCCATTTTGGTCTTGCCATTTTCTTTGCCAGATATGACTAAATGTGACCCATCGGGGGCCCAAGCCGGGGCCCAACCGTAAATTTTTACCGGTACAGGCGATTTAAGCATCTTACCTTCTTTAGTAACAACCATGGCTTTTTCAAGATCCCATAATAATAATTTTGTGCTATCCTTTGACCATTTCATGACTTGCCCTGTACTTTCAGGAATATTATAGGTTTTCATTGTGTTTAAGTCCAAAGTTGCGTTTTCAAATATTCCAGCAGATTTATCATCTCGGCGGATGAAAGCCAAGTATTCTTTATTAGGAGCCACTTGAGGATTTGAAGCTGGATATGAGATTTTGGTTGATGTTTTGTCGGTTAAATTAACCTTATTTATTCCTAAACGACCGTCAGGATATTCAACTTCCATTACTAAATTGTTTTCATCAAGCCATTGAGGAGCCGGGGCATGCCATTCCACTATCTTATAGAAGGGCGTTCTTGAAATAACAGAGGATTTTAATTCTCTTAGATCATATACAGTCAGAATATCTTCACCATTATCTCCCCATTTTTTATAGGCAACCTTATTACCGGATGGTGAAAGAGAGGCTAATTGAACCTTGGCTCCGGGTTCGGTAATCTGAATTGTGGTTAAAGAATCAGTATCCCAGACCACAATTGGATTGGAACAGATTAACATTTTTTTACTATCAAGGCTCCATTCGAGGACAGGATCTTGATATTCAAAACGCTTATAGCCATTAACCATTGCCCCAGTATCAGTTACCAGGCCTGATCTAAGATTATAAATTAAAACCTTGCTAGGTAAATAACCTGAACCTGTCTCATCCTCTGATTCCAGAAATGCGATATTATTACCGTCCGGTGACCAGATTGTGGAATAGAGCTTTTTCTTGCTTTGATATATTTGGCTTGGAGATCCAGAGTTTGATTGCAGCCAGAGAGCTCCTGAATTAACTGTGTTTGATGAAAAAGATAACATCGTACCATCCGGAGAGTATACAGGGTCTATTACTGATTCTTCAATAGATTCAGGGAAAGTGCCAGGATTGTTCTCAATAGGAATAGATATCTTATTAGCCATAGCCGTAGATTCGCTAAGACTAAGCATTAAAACTAAGGCAATCCCCGCAAATTTTAGGATGTTATGCTTAAGAAAAGTTAACATTAGGCGCACCTCCTTTTTCTAATGAACGCTCAATAAGTAGCCGTCGTTTATTTCATACGCACCTGCATAACCATAGACTAAAATGTAATAGGGTCTGACCAGCTGTAGCATACAAGAAACCTGTTCATTAAGTATCAACTCCAGCCTCCATTCAGTCGGAGTCAGTAAAAATAAACTCACTGCCGTTCCATACATATTTTCCCTGGGTAAAACCATTACCAGCCATATTGCTGAGAGTGACTTCGAAACCGGTTTCTCCATCTTTCAGTAAAGGAAATCTTGCTTCTCCCCCCGCGCTGTAAACAAAGCCATCTTCCTTATAGCCAACAACCGGCAGATTATAAACTGTTCCCTCTGGATTGATACTGAATAAAAGATATTGAAATTCCGGGCTGTTTTTGACTGGCCGGCCAATTGCAAAATCATAATTGCCGTCTGTATT
>JBLNDG010000193.1:0-31196 GCA_050261415.1 Caulobacteraceae bacterium
AAAGACTGCTTTGTTTTCTACTGATCAAGCTGTAACAAGCAGCTGACAATCAGCTACTTGCACTGGTATATTTTTTAAGAGAATATTTCCAAAATGATACTGCGATATAAAGGAATATTGAAGTAATCAAACAAGACACAAATACTTCCTTAGCCCCGAATTTATAAAGATAGAATCCGGCCGGAAAATTCACAATGACCAAAACCGGGCATATGTATATAAGTGAAAACCTTAAGAAATTCTTGTATATACTTTCAGGTGTCCTTCTGCCAAATTCATACAATCCCCACATCAGGCTATCCAACCCGCTTACTTTTACAAAGTAAAAAGACATGCATTTGACTATGAAAAATAGCGAATACAGGATTGCAACACCGTTGAATACCAGTAGGAAATAAACTATTACTTGTCCCGGCTGTATAGTTGAACCCATTCTGTAAATTCCTATTATATTGGTTACAATACCTATTATCACTGACAAGAAAGTGCCCAAGTCAAATTTGTTTAATGACAGTATAAACATAGAATTAACAGGCTTTAATACCATGAAATCCAGAGTACCCTCTCTTATCATGTCAGGAATCTCAGCTAAGCCGAAGAACAAGAATGACATGAAGAAACCGTCGACAATTGCTGCAGTACCGACTAGAAACAGTACGTCATTATAGCTCCAGCTGCCTATTTGATCAATGTTGTAGAATAACACATTGTAAGTCAGTGTTGTTGATAAATAAGCTACAAATATAGTAAGGAAGGAAATGATAAGATTCATCCTATACTCCATATCCCTAACCAGACAGTACTTCACAAAAAGAAACTCCAAATATATATATCTACCAATATTTTTAATCATTTTTACCCTCCGACCGAAACATACTTTTTCAGGCCAGCTCTCCATAATATAATGGACAGCATGGATATTACACATACCCATATTCCGCTTGTGACAATACCCTTAATCAAATCAGCCTGTTCAATATTACCTATGGCAACCATTGCAGGGAAAAAACCTATGTAATGAAAAGGTAGAAAGCTGCTTACCACATAAAGTTCCTCCGGAAGAAATGCAAGAGGAAAAAGCATTCCTGATAAAAACAAAGTAATTCTGTTGGTCATTACATATAATGATGAAATCTCAGTCATCCAGAATGCAAGTAATCCCAGGCAGAAATTTATCAAATACCTCAGCATGAAGCTTATAATGAGAGAAATAATCAAAGGTACTACAATAAAAATATTGTTGAAGGTCTCAAGATACTCTTTGAAAATACCCATGATGACTGCCAATGTTACCAAAAGAGGCATCATAAATATAGTCTTATTGGCTGCTATTAGCGAGAGATTATAAAAAAAGTAATTGACCGGCTTAACCAGATACTTAGATATTTCACCATCTTTTATTTCAGACATCACTTTGCTTTCAATACCTCCAGGCAATGTCAACATGTCAATGAACTGAACAAAAATAACATATGAGATCACCTGTTTTAATGTTATCCCATTTATGCTATTTGACTCCATCCCATTTGATACATATATAACTTTCCACAAGAAAAAGTAAATAAAAACCGGAAGAACTTTGAATAGAAGCGAAGTAATGAAGTCAAATCGATATTCCAATGAATTCCTCAAACCGATGTTAAAAGTACGTATATACTTATTGATTGAATTCATCTCTTATTCTCCTCCATTGCTGTAAATAGTTCTGATTATATGCTCAAAGGGTATTTCTTCTACACATATATCCTCAACCAATTCATTGCTGAAGCAATAGCTAGCAATGGTATTGATAGCCTGCTTTTCAGCTTTCACGGTAAGAACCTTCTCTTCATATTCAACATGTTCACAATGCTCCTTAATAAAAGTAAGGTCATTCACTGGTTCTTTAAAGGTGACTTTCAGCGTTTTGTAATTTGCAAACTTATCCAATAGATTTTTTATTGAATCATTAATGACCTTTTCACCTTTGTTTATTATGATTATATCGTCACATACAGCTTCAATATCGTTCAGGTAATGGCTTGTGATGATGAAGGTAGCTTTATACTCCCTGTTATATTGCTTAATGAACTCCCTTATACTGTTTTGAGCATCAAAGTCCAGACCTATTGTTGGCTCATCCAGGAAAATAACTTTTGGGTTGTGCAGCAATGAATTAATGATTTCCAGTTTCATTCTCTGTCCAAAGGACAGCCTTCTTACCTGTATATCCACATAATCCCAGGCTTTGAACAAGTCTACAAGGGTATTCAGATTTCTCTTGAATTGAGCTTCTTCTATTTCGTAAATACTCTTGTTCAGTATAAAGGATTCCATTGCTGATAAATCCCACCACAGCTGGGTTTTTTGACCCATGACAAAAGATATCATTTTCTTGAACTCCTTTTTCTTTTCGAAGGGGTCATATTTACCCACTCTGACTATCCCGGAAGTCGGCTGAAGCAATCCTGAGAGTATCTTCAGCGTTGTTGTCTTTCCAGCTCCATTAGGCCCCAAAAGACCGACAATTTTACCTTCCCCTATTTCAAAAGATATGTTGTTTAGAACTACTTTGCTCGTAATCTCCCTGTTGAAAAAGTTCTTGAGTGCACCCTTAAGGCCAACATTTGATTTGTAAACATCGAAAGTTTTAGATACATTTTCAAATACTATCATAATCATACTCCCTTTAATTATCTGGATTATATAAAGTTTATTGATGACCGTTTTTTGTTGCTGCTTAGAGCTTCCCGTATATAGCTTTTAAATGGTTCCTGCATTATAATATTTATTTTGAGAGAGTTCATCCTTCGAAATAATACATTCATCCGTTTTTCAAATTCCTTTTGCTTTGCTTCGGCAGCATCAAGATCAAAATCAACATATATATGCTCAAAGTACCAAGAAAGCACTGACGCAAATTCATTCATAAGATTTTCAAACCTATATGCGAATTTTTCAGTCTCCGTAGGAAACAGTGCAAGCATGTTATAATAGAAATTGCTGAAATAGAACAGGTCAAGATCTCCTTTTGTGAATATCATGGATTTCTGAAGCTTGTCCTCAATAAACTCCCATATCTTTGCAACATCAGGATCCAGGAAGTTGTATCCCATCGGATTAAGATAAGAAAACTCTTGTTTAAGCAGTCCCGCCTTTTCACATTCCTTATGCATTAATGTATTGTAATATATAGCTACCCTGTTAATATAAGCAGTGGGACGCCAATCCTTGTAATGCTTTAGGAACTCAAAGTCATCCTTCAGGGATTTCCTTGTGGACATAGGATTGAATATTATAAAACCAAAGAGCACATTGATTCCATTATCCTGGAAAAGCTTAATGGAACGGACGTTATCCTCCAAGGTGGCTTTCTTGTTATATACTTTCAAATCCGCATCACTACCGGACTCTATCCCTATGAACACCTCGCTGAACCCTGCTTTTTTCATCAGTTGTATCAGCTCTGTATCCTTCTCATCGAATGTATCAGCTCTTAAAAAACACCATAAATGGAATTTAACAGGATAAGCAATTATATAATTACATAATTCCCTTATCCTTTGTTTGCCCAACTTTCCGGGATCCTCAAAACTGCCATCATTGAAAGTAAAGCTTCTAATTCCATATTTATTGTAGATAGATATGATTTCATCAAAGACATCCTTCATATCTCTGCCGCGCCACCGCTTACCACCGGCTGCCTTGCTGTAGCTGTTATGTGAACAGAAGGAGCAATTTGCACAGCAGCCCCGTGATGTACTGATCCTAGCTGTTCCATAACCTTTCTCAATCATTCTTTCTAGGTATCCTCTGGACATCCACGGGAGATCACTTAAGTCCACAATACTCGGTACTTTATTACCGGATTCTTCCTTTCCCTGAACAACTATGGAATCAATCTCATCAAGACTAGTTCCTGCTTCTATAGCCCTGACAGCCTCTAATAAAGGATATTCACCGTCTCCAAGTACAACAAAGTCCACTGACGGACAGTCATTCAATACAAAATTGTAAGCATCAGTAGCCAAGCGTCCCCCAACAAAAACCTTGCTTCCCTGGTATTTTTCCTTTATTTTGCCGGAGATTGCATATATTAAGCTAGCATTTGAATGGAATAGTGGGAATCCATAAAGATCAGCATTATCAGGAAGCCTTTCAAAGACAGCCCCGACATTTGGGTTGTCTTGATCAAAGCTTATGATATCCAAAATTACCTTTACCCCGTGTTTTTCCAGATAAGCTGCAATACTAGCGGTTCCAAGATGTTCGTCTCCCTGCGCGGAAGGGGTTAAATAGGTAATTGATACGCATGTCATATAAACACCCCCAGAAATTATTAATAAGAAACCGATTGCTCCAGATAGATTCAATCCAGCCGGGCCGAAACATTCAATGCGGCTTTAGACGATCCTCATATACGTGTTATTATATTCCATTTCTTCCAATACGTTCTTCTTTAAGTATATCAGATATTCCATAACTTCAGGAAAACTATATAAGGGACTTCTACACAATTCCTCCAGATCGATTTTGTTAATGAAGAATAAATTCAAGATATCCCACGGTGTAAAGCATTTATTGCATTCATACAGCTTATTGTTCGGAGCGGTTAGCACTCTATAGATTTTATCCTTTCCTATCTTGCTCAAAACAACACTTTTATCATCTTCCAACAAATTTCCTACAACTGTGAACCAATAATTAGGACAAGGAGTTATTGTACCATCATCGAAAGAACCTATTGAAACATCTGGAAGACTACATCTCAAATTCCTCCTGCCGTTTTTTAGGAACTCCAGCATATATTCAAGATAGATCTTTGGAGCTAGTATTGCTCTATATTTCTCATAATTATCTATAAGTGCTTTAATACCGGGCAGATCCTCAGGATGCGGATAGTAACGTTCTCTGACAGGACCCCTCACGGGGAATGGAAATAGCATAACCTTTTTCCCCTTATACTTAAGCAAATACTCGGCAAACTCATCAATGTGCCTCGTATTTGCATCTGTCAGAACACAGTTGATTTCAATCGGAATTCCGTGTTCAACAGCTTTATCGACATTACTCAATATCTTGTTGAGTAAACGTATATCCCTTGTTCTATAGCGGTTTCCGCATATACTATTGTGATCAATGGATACTTGCAGGCATATGTTTTTCAATTCGGATAGCTGCCTCAAAAGCTCATTATTCAGCAAAGTCCCGTTAGTCAGTATTTGAATTACCTTATACCTTGATACTTGTGCTTTGATATACTCAAGAATACCTTTTACCATCAACAGTTCTCCGCCGCTTACCTTAAGTATGGCTATATCAAAGTAATCATTTAAAATGCCGGAGATACTGTCAATATCATATTTCATTTTGTTGTTTTCATCATACTTCAAGGCCTTTGATGATTTCGGCATATTTGAGTGATTATCTCTAAACTGGCTGACATCAGTCAAGCAATATTCACATTTCATATTGCAATTTTCTTCGGCAATAACAAAATCATTTATAAGGTATTTCCTTTTATCCATGCCGCAAATAAAAGTAATGCTATCATACAATTCTTTGACATTATCGACTATATAATCGGGAAGTTCACTCTCAAGCACTTCCTTTTTTATATCTCCCCAGGTTACCGCAATACATTTTACCCCCGCTGCTTTTGCACACAATATATCATTTCTTGCATCCCCAACAAAAACGGTTTTTTCAGTCGGTACAGAAAGCTTGTTTATTGCAAGAAGCAGACTCTGCGGGTGAGGTTTCGGATACTCAACATCATCAGAGCACACTATAGTATCAAAACAGCTTCTGATTCCAAGGTGTTCAAGTATTTTCAACGTCCTATCCCTATCCTTCCCAGTGCACAGACCGCAACTGTATCCTTCATTCCTGAGCGTTTCCAAAAGCTTTGTTATTCCGTCATAAACCTCTACCAAATGAAGCCTCTTGTTGCTTATCTCCTTATATACGTCCAGCATCTGGAGCGGTAGCTTCATCTTTCTGAGTATATTATTCAATGAATCTCCGCTATGGCTCAAAAACTCTTCAAAGGATGGTGAGCCTTCTCCTACTACTTTTCTGTAGCTTTCAAAGAAAGCTTCCCTTTGTACCTGTAATGAGTTAATTATTACACCATCCAAGTCAAAAACAACAGCTTTACTCATTTTATTCACCTACTTCATAATTCCTCTGACATTGATGCAATTTCACTCAATACCTCGACTGCCTCAATATAATCCTGTGGATGAAAAAGTCTGAATGCCTCCATGTACATTACGTTACGCCTCATAGACATCCTTGCCCTGAAGCTATTCAACGCAATTGCTTTTTCCCTAATTCCGTAATATCGTTCCTGGGATTCATAACACTTAATTGCTAAAAGCTTCATATTAAAAACATCTGATATATTATAATAACAGTCAGGGTGAAGAATAGGCGTCCACACCTCATACATCGCAATTAAAAGCCTGTTATCCATACTAATGCACTTTTTGAGTATGCTGCTTGTAGAAACATGATCCGGATTGAAATCAAATATATAAGGTGTAAATACTAAATCTGGCTTTTCCCTGTCAAAAATCTTGCTTATATCCTTCGCTGCCGAATCCTCGTATTTACAAAGGCTGCCATCCGGGTATCCAAGCTTATAAGTATTTGATACTCCAAGTACACTAACAGCAGCTTGAAATTCCTCTGCCCTAACACGCTTTATATCTTCAATCCTACTTCCGCTATTCCCATCTGTTGCAAGGATAACAGCCACATCAGCACCTTTCTGCTGCAAGCTATAGATAACCCCTCCACAGCCCAATGTTTCATCATCAGGATGTGGAGCAAGGACAATAACCTTCTGTATACAGCTGTCAGGAAAGCAATATACAGTTTTTCTGGGTCTTTCGATCATTTTATTCAATGATTGAAGTTTATTGCCCATGACTTCCCTGAATTCCGACATGGCTAAATCATTGCCTTTTGTATTTTCTTTATTGTGCTTACAATCTCTCTAATATCTTCTTCATCGCCAAGCAGTGTGAAATGCGGCAGCCATACAACTTCGTCCGCTATTCTCTGTGAGTTTGGAAAATCCTGATCTTTTATTTCTATATTGTCCTTTAAATGATTTCTGAAGGATTTTTCTATGAAAAACTCAGTTTTGCTTACAACAGGATATGCAATATACGACGGGATACCTTCTTCTATAAGGATATCTACAAAATCTTTTCTCTCTAAATTTCCAAATTGTTCCTTATCATAATAGAACATATACATATAGCGGGAATTCAAAGTAACCCGAGGATCCCGACCTTGCGGAACAATACCTTTAACATCTTTAAGTAGTTCATCCAGCAGAGCGCCATTTTTTTCTCTTCTGGCATTCATTTCTTCAAGTCTCTCTAGTTGTGCTATCAGGACAGCTCCTTGTAATTCACACATCCTATAATTCGAGCCAAGGACTACATGCCTATATACTCTATCACCCTTAGGCCTGCCTACTCCATGTATCAGGTATGCTCTTTCATATAGTACCTTGCTGTTTGTGATAATTGCTCCGCCCTCACCAGACGTAACCAGTTTGCCATTCTGGAAACTAAAGGTTGCAAAGTCACCATAAGTACCGATTCTTCTGTTCTTCCATTCTGCACCATGGGCATGGGAAGCATCCTCAATTACCTTTATATTGTGTTTGGAAGCAATTTCGCATATTGCATCCATATCACAGGCATGACCTGCCATATGTACTGGTATGACAGCTTTTGTCCTTGAAGTAATGGAAGCTTCAAAGGATCTGGGGTCCATGCAAAAGGTCACAGGATCTACATCTGCAAAAACCGGGACTGCATTACAATAAATAGGTGCCGAAGCAGTTGATATGAATGTAAAAGCGGGGACAATCACTTCATCACCTGCACCTATCCCCAATGCAGAAAGTGCTAATTCAATAGCATGTGTTCCATTTGTTACACATAGACAGTACTCTGCATTATGCATAGCAGCAAATTTCTTTTCAAACTCCTCCACCTTGCTACCGCTCATCCTCCACCATTTCCCGCTTTTTACCACTTCCTGTACCAGTTCCAGTTCCCGCTCATCACTATAAGGCCATACAGGAAAAGGCTTTGTTTTTCCGGGCAATCCTCCATTTCTCACCAACTGTTCCAAAATAATACCTCCTCATATTGATTTTATTCTTAAGTATTCGATTATCCAATGAAACTCGAATATTATTACTATTGGATCAAACCCCATCTATATCTTATATTGCTTTCGATTTTACCAAAAACAAACTTGTCTACAGTCAACCCCAAAGTTATTATCACAAGCATGACCGCCACAACCTGATTGATGTCTGCAAGATCACGCCCCATTAACAGTATCTGTCCAAGCCCTTTTGCAGCAGAAAGCATTTCTCCGGCCATTAAAGCTCTCCATGCGAAAGACCAGCCTTGCTTCATTCCGGATATAATACTTGGAATACTCGATGGGATTATAACATTGGTATATATTCTGACTCCCTTCGCCCCCATATTCCTCGCTGCTTTAAGATAAATCGGATTTATATTTTTTATGCCCGATTCTATTGCGATTGCAATAGAAAATGTGGAACCTACGACAATAACAAATATTACCGCGCTTTCATCCAAACCGAACCATAAGATTGAAAAGGGGAGCCAGCAAACACTAGGAAGCGTTTGAAGCCCTAATATCAAGGGGTTCATATTCTTATCCAAGTACTTGAATCTTGCCATCATGATTCCAATAATACTTCCGATAATAAGAGAAAGCGCATATCCTGTAATAATACGCCGCATGCTGGATGCTATTGCAATACCTAATACTCTGTTGCGAATAAGCGATATTATGGTTAGAAATACAGCAAAAGGAGAAGGAAATATATATGGCTCCCAAATCTTCAATTCCTCTACACCAATCCTAAAGGCTAATTCCCATAATAGAATAAGGATTCCGAAGAATACTGTCTTTTTACAAATCCATACAATCGAGAAATTCAGGTTCTTCACCATATCCCTCCTCATTTTTAAAGCTTTTGAGCATCTTCATGAAATAATCAGAGTTCATCTCTCTCGGCATTCTAGGCCTATCCAGCTCAATACAAATTTCCTCTTTTATCCTTCCAGGACTCCCGGACATCACAATCACCTTGTCCGCAAGCATTAGAGCCTCTTCGACACAATGAGTAACAAAGATTATTGTTTTTTTTGTTATCATCCATATATGCTGTATCTCTTGAAGTATCGCATTTTTTGTCTGATTATCCAGTGAAGCAAGTGACTCGTCCATAAGTAATATATCTGAATCCAAAGCCAGTGCTCTAGCTAATGCAACTCTTTGCTTCATTCCTCCGGAAAGCTGATGTATATATGCACGCTGAAATTTCTCCAGGTTTACCAGCCTTAGATATTCCAAAGCTCTTTCTCTTCGTTCATGTTTTGGGATATTGTTCATTTTCATACCAAACTCCACATTTTCCAACACTCTCAACCATGGAAAAAGCGCTAGTTCTTGAGATATTATTAATCTATCCGGACCAACTCCTTTTACTTCTTTTCCATCTATAATGACAGTCCCTTCGGAAGGTTTCTCCAAACCTGCAATTATATTGAGCAATGTAGATTTTCCACACCCTGATGGACCAAGAACACATAAAATCTCACCTTTATTCACTGTAAAATCTACCTTCCCTAAAGCATGAACACTTCGCTCTTTTGTATAAAAAGTTTTACTCACATTTCTAACAATGATACCCAATACATTCCTCTCCTTCCTCAACCCTCGATACCGGATATTACGGAGGGTTGTCAGACTCTTCAGTCGATTTCATCTACTACTTTATCCTTCAGCACCTTATTTAATAAGTCCAGTCTGAACAATCCAGAAATATCGGGTTTTTGAGCCAAGAATCCTGCCGCTTCTAAAAGCTCTGCAATTTCAGCAACAGACTCTTTTTGAGGATCATAGGTTACAACCATACGTTTGAAGGATTCATTCATAACCTCTTTAGGTAAAGACTTTTTTGTAAGCTCCTCAAGCTGACTGTTTACAATCTCTTTCGCTATTTCAGGATTATCTTGTATGTATTGTGTAATTTCTACATGGCTATTAAGAAATTCTTCAACCAGATCAGGATTTTCATCCATAAATTCCTTCCTAGCAATAACCACTGCAGTTGAATATTTTCCTTCTCTCCATACATCTTTATAATCAAGTAATATTCTGGCATTTATTTCATTTATAAGCCTTGTCCCCCATGGTTCAGGCACTAAGGCTGCATCTATTTCTCCCTTGTCCATCAATGTTATTATATCCGGGTTCGAAACCTGTACTATTGTCACTGTACCCCCTTCAGTGGTTGCTTTCATTCCGTTCTGCTGCAATAAGTACCTTAATGTCAGATCCTGGGTATTCCCATATTGCGGTATCGCAACCTTTTTACCGCTTAAATCACTTACACCATTCAGTATTAAATCATTCCTGTACACAAGAATCGCTCCGGCTTCAGCAGATCCCGCAATAATTTGCAGTGCTCCCTGTGACTTTGTATAACCATTTTCTTATTGCTGGGATCTCACTTTGATTTTTATCGGATGAACATGCTGAAACACTGCCCGAAGCCAATAGCAGACATAGTCCCAATATCCATGTTTTCAATATTGGTAATTTCAACATAACTACCTCCAGCCTTAATTTTATATTTCGAAGGCTTGAGCACTATTTGTTCTGGCATGCCTGCTGTTCTTTTCCAAGTAGCTTACTATAGCTCTCAATCCTTCATAATATACATCGCTCTTAAATCCTACAATCTGGCCAACTGCTTTTTCAGCAAAAATAGATTCTGCATGCCAGCCCCCCCTTGAGTAGATATTTGATAAGTGTACTTCTACAAAAGGCATATCTGCAGAGTTCAGCGCTTCAAGTATCCCATAACCTGTTTTTGTGTATGCTGCAGGATTTATAACAACTGCATCAATCATAAACATGTTATTTTGTATGAAATCTATAATGCAACCTTCATGATTTGACTGAAAAAACACTACATCAACATGAAGTTCCTCTGATAAACTCTTAATTCCGCTTTCAATACTGCTCAGGGTTTCGCTACCGTAAAAAAGCTTTTCTCTGATTCCTAGAAGGTTCATGTTGGGACCGTTAATTACTGCAATCCTGCTCCTTCTGTCCTTTGACGCTTCAAATTGCTTTAAATCAGCCGGAGCAGCGCTTTTATCGTATGAATAATCACTTGCATGCAACCTAAAATCTGTCATTTTTGCCTTTTCAACATGATTGAAGATAAGGCTTAACGCGCCTAACAGGCCGTTACTCTCAGAATGTTCAGCCATTCTTATTTCAATTTTCCTGTTAAGTCTGTCACAATAAGGGTAAAGCGTCTTCCTTATCGGTTCAATAATCAGATCCCCAGCCTTTGCTACTCCACCACCTATTACAATCAGCGGTATATCTAAAAGCATCATGATGTTTGCGATTGCATTCCCTAAATGAGTGCCGGCTTCATCAAACACATCCTGTGCCCAGACTATGCCTTTGTGTGCCAATTCGACAACCTTATCCAAGTCAAGCAAATAATTGGGGTCATAGCTGTTCTCTGCTGCAAGCTGCCGGCTCTTATCCAAAAGTGCAGGTCCTGAGGCAATGGCCTGCAGACACCCTGACATTCCACATCTGCATAGCCGTGCGTTTTCACTAACCTTTATATGCCCGATTTCTCCTGCCCATCCATTTTCTCCTATATAAAGGTTTCCATTGATAATCAAGCCGCATCCGATACCTGTACTCACAGTAATATACGCAGAGCTGCCATATCCCCTTCCTGCTCCGAAATAGTGTTCTCCTATAGCTGCTGAATTAGCGTCATCTTCCATTAATACAGGCACATTAAAAACTTCGATCAGGTATTTCCTTAATGGGAAGTTATTCCACAATTGATTATTAGGCCATATTATTATTTCACCGCTTTCACGGTCAAAAACAGGGGCGCAAGATATTCCTATTCCCTTCAATTCTCTTGGTTCCAAACCATTTTTTTTCATATAATCCTTTATATGCTCGCAAATATTCGTTTCCACTTCTTCCTGAGCAGTTTTCAACTCCACGAAAGGAACCTTTTGTATATTCCCTACTTTTTTGTGCTCTATATCAAGTGAAGCTATACGAATATTGGTTCCACCAATGTCCAAGCCGATAAAAAAGTTGCTCATCAATATCCACCTCAGCGCTTTATTACTATAGCCTTATCACATGTGATTTCATTATTATAAAGCTCTTCTATCAACGCTACAGTCCTCAAACCATCATCCTGTGTTAAAAACCCGGAGAAATTTCCGCATACCCTGGAAATAAAGTACTCTTCCATTTCTTCAAAAGCATTTTTAGTCGAATTGGTGCTTTTATCCAAATATATTTCGGTTTCCGTTCCACTTTCGGACTTCAGCCGCAATAAGTCGGTCTTATACAGCCGGTCATCACTGAATCCAAATAGTGTAATAAGCTTGATACTGCCTTTATTGCCAAGTATTTTAAAATATGTTATATCTCCTTTGATTTGTGAACACCAACTCAGCTTTAAATCTATCCTTGCATTCCCCTCAAAGCTAATCCTTGCCTCTGCCTCCTCCTCCACATTTATAGGTAGCACGCTTTTTTCTTCGCTTTTAAACCACAAGGCGGAAGAAGCAGAGCTTCTGCCATTACTCCTTACAGTGAACAATTCAGTTTGGCAATATTCTCTATCTCCCATGAACATGAGACAGATGTCAATAATATGGGAGCCCAGATCCACCAGCACTCCGCCGCCTGAATACTCTTTACATGTAAACCATGTTCCAGGTCTTGGGATTCCAGACCGTCTAAGCCACCCGGCCTTGATGCTGGCAACCTGGCCAATTTCCCCACTACTGATAATCTCATTTATTTTTTGTATATCATATCTGAACCTGTTTACTTGCCCGGGTATAAATAATCTTTTGTTCCTTTCGGCTACACTGATCACGTTTTTTATCTCTTCCAGACTTAATGCAACCGGTTTTTCGCACAAAACATGCTTCCCATACTCCAAGGCCATTATTGAATGCTTCCCATGGAGGTAGTTAGGCGTACAAATAATTACCGCATCAATATCCGATTGTACTAACTCTTTAAAACTCTGATATATATTGGGAATATCATACTCTCTTGCCGCTGAGGCTGCTTGTTCACAATTTATATCGAACACTGCCGATAGTACTGCATTATCAATTTTTCTCAGTGCAGGTATATGTGCCTTCCTGGCTATCCAACCACAACCGGCAATGCCTATCCTAACTTTCTTTTCATTTATCATATAAAGCTCCTACCTTTTGAAGCAAAAATCAACTCTGTTGAAATTTCATTCAAAGTCTTATGGCAGATATTCGTGAAATCTGCTACACCAAGCATATCAATCACACTGTCAGCATTTGTATTATAAATCCCTCCATGAGTTATCCAGTCTATACGCAAACTGCTGTTAAACCTGTGCTGGTTTCCGCTGAATAAATCACAGATACACAATATTCCATCTCTGTGCATGATTTTCTTAAGAGCACACAAACGCTTTATTGTCTCACATTTGTCATAAAAATGAATTGTATTCATGATATATATGAAATCATATTGACCAGAGTATTCAAAGTCACAAAGTCTTTGTGCAATATCCGGCGGATGAATAAAAGCACTTAATATGTTCTGCTTAAAAAAATCGAAATCTCTATCATCTATTGCCAGATTAACACTCAGGCCGGCAATTTTCTTTTGCAGAACTATACCCATCACTCCGCTGCTCCTTCCATACTCCAGATACCTGACAGGTGCTGAATTACATCTAAGCATCCTTTGGATATGAAAGGCGATGACATTCAAGTTCTTACCATACATAGCCCTGCAATAGTCCTCCTTGTCTTCCGGCTTTAACCCTTCAACGTCAAACTTTCTACAACCCGGTTTACTTTGTATGGAAGATACTATTATCTCAGGGGTTATCCAATTCCTGTAAATATTCTTTTCATGTTTGATAATATTTTCAAATTCCTTGATTTTTACGGCCTGAGCATTAAAGCTCTCTGAAATATACCAGACTCCAGCTTCGTTATATACAAATCCTTCCTCCCGAAGGTAATACATAAAGCACTCCAAAGCATCTTTATCTGCTGCCATATCTACGGCCAGCTCACCAGTCTCCCGCGGCTGCTTCAGCAGTTTATCAAATATGTTCATTTCCAAAGCCGCAAATAAAGCACAGGATCTCTTATATGCTGTCATTATTTCAATGAGATTCAGTTCAGGCATTATTACACCTCTTATTGAAGCGCTTCTCTCCTTATCTTCCCAAGCTCATTTCTGGGAAGCGCTTCACAGAATTCTATGATACTGGGTATCTTATGACTGCTAAGCTGGGATTGACAGTATCTTCTAATATCATGTTCATTCAAGTCCTTACCTGCTATAACTGCCTTTATCCCTTCCTCGCCATTGGACTTAAAAAACCCAACTACTGCACATTCCTTCACTCCAGGATAACCAGACAGTACCATCTCTATTTCGAAAGGATTGACCTTTTTTCCGCCGATATTGATTATGTTTTTCTTTCTGCCTTTTACGTACAGGTATCCGTCGCTATCCTGTAGTACGATATCTCCCATAGCAAAGAAGCCGTCTTGATTGATTTCCTCTTTTTCATTGAGATAACCTGTCATCATACCATCGCACTTAACCATCAACTCTCCTTCACAATCAACCTGGACTGGCTTTCCATTATCATCAGTGATTCTTATATCTACCCCATACATAGGTTTTCCAATTGAGTCCCTTGGTGTTGGAGTAAGTCTACTTATTATTCCCCCTGTTTCAGTACTGCCATAGTTGCTGAGCAGCGGAACGCCATATTGATTGAGAAAGCCAATATATACATCTTCAGTTATACTTCCTGTGCCTACAAGTGCAATCCGAAGCTGCTTCATTACCTTCTTCTCTTCACCGTATAGATAGCACATAGCCTTTGCCATAACAGGAACAAGGAGTAGTATCGTTATCCCTTCATTCTCAATAATTCTTACTGCATTCCTAGGAATGAACCTATCAAGGAGATATAAACATGAACCGGAAACAAGCGATGCCATGCAACCAGCCCCTAAGCAGTATGAGTGATAGACTGGGGGCAGGCATAATATCCTGTCATTATCTTGGATATTCAGTGTTTTCATGTAACTTATGCCTTCCATAGTCAATCTTTGTAGCGGCCTTACACAAAGCTTCGGTTTACCTGTCGAACCTGAGGTTGCATGATATACTCCTGTTTCACTCCCAGATGGCTTAATAAGCTTGCATTTCTCAGGAAACATGTCAGGTATATGCCTGAAGTTCATGCTATCAATAATGCATTTAAGGTTTACCAATGCAGCAATCTCATCCACTTCTCTTTCTGCCGCATCTGGAGGCAGCGGTACTACCCAGCATTTAACCGACATCAGACATAAAAATGCAATTACCCACTCCAGCCTGTTACAAATCTTGATACCAACAATATCACCGTCTTGAAGTCCTTTATCTATAAATAGCTTCTGCCCCTGTGCCAATAGCTGGTAAAGCTCCTTATAAGTTATACATTCAATACCGTCTGCCAATGCAACATTTTCCGGGTTCAGAAGCGAATGATCTTCAATAAAATCAAATACTGTCATTGACCTTTCCTCCCAGTATTCTTTCAGCAACATCCATAATGGACTCTACTCCAGCTATATCCTCGTTTCTTCCTATAATCACAGCATCATCGTAAGTATGCATCCCGTTCAGGTGCGATCTTGTAAAAAGACTGCCTGAAAATGCCCCTTTCAAGTCATACCCTCTATGAGGATGTGCAATAATATCCGGAGCGTTGTACAAATAGTGGCCTGAGTATAGATCTTCCTTGAAAAATACCTTTTCCACTACATGTTCCGTTCCGTCAGGGCTTTTCAGTTGTAAAAGCTTATCCCTTATTAGTTCCCTAACCCTCGAATAATCCTTCTGTTCAACCGTCCCATGCTCTTCTCTGCCTTTAAGATTCAGATAAATACGTCCTGGCAGTAGTGAGTAACACAATGTATCCTCATGGTAATTATTAAGCCTTTTTTCGACATTATCATTGAATTTGAGAAACCCCTGCTGTTGCAACCAAATATTGAGATTGCACTCATATTTGATACCGCAGAAACCATGGTCGGATAGTATTATTAATCTGGTATAATGTGGAAGCCTCTCTAGGAGCTCACCAATATGCAAATCAAGTTCTCTAAAAAACTCATCAACTCTCTCAGACAAACAGCTGTTGGACATTATATCATCCCAGAAAAAATGGAACAATCTGTCTGTCTCCATAATATGCAACTGAAAAAAATCCCAATCTTCTTTAACCATTAAATCAAAAGTAATTTCAAACCTTTTTTTCATAATGGTAAAAAGCTCATCCAGGAATTCTTTCCTCGAATCCTTAGCTTTCCACGTATCCGCATCAATAACATATCCCTTGCTTCGTAAATATTTATAGAAATCCCTGGGGAAAGTACCTTTCTCCAGATTAGTACATAAGAAACAGGAAACCATCTTTCCGTTTACGGCTTCAGGCGGATATGTGAGCGGGACATTTATGACAATTACTTTCATACCTTGTGCAGATAGCCTGTCCCAGATCGTTTTCCGTTTACGATCTCTCGAGGTTGGAATTGACATTTTCAAGGGATTAGGGCATCTATCAACAAAACCATATATATTGTGCTCTCCTGGATTTTCTCCGGTTGCATAGCTTGTCCATGCTACAGAAGAAATCGTTGGGATAACAGAGCTTATTCTTTTAATGCTTCCTTGTTTACAAAGCTTGAATAAATTCGGCATCCATACATCTGATAATTTGCTTGACACCCAGGAATAAGGCAGCCCGTCAATTCCTAGTACAAAAGTTCTTGTAAACTTCATATTTAATATTTCCTTTCGCTAAGCCTTTGATTAATTAAATGCCTGTCACTATCCCGCCAGCACAGATATTATTGTTTTTGACTATAACAAAACGTCCTAATGTCTGTGCTTCATTGAATTCTGTTACGGTAATCGGCTTTTTAGTAATCAGCTCCACTTGACCAAACTCCAAACCCTTTAGACTTTTAGTCTCATCATTTATATATTCCAGCGTTGCTGAATTCATTTTGCTGAAGACTTTATTGATTTCACAGACTGCCTCCTGTGTAGCACATTTTATAACCAGCTTCTCTCTTATATCCAACTTTGTATTGGTCATAACAAATATGCTGGCATTGAATTTTTGCACTGTTTGGAGTGCTGCATCTGCTGAACAAATAATACTACCACGTTCGATAAACACTGGGTCTGCTGTTGTAACGCCTATACTTTCCTTTGCTTCTGCCTGTTCTCCATTCTCCAAAAACTTCTCTATGGATCTTATCCTTGTTTCCTGCAATGTAGGATACAAGGTAATACTATCGCCTACTGCCAACCTTCCTGTCTCCAATCTGCCGACTGCAATTCTCTTATCCCCAAGCTTGTATACATCCTGGATTGGAAGTATTGGGTATTGTCCTTCATTTTCCGCCTGAATTCCAATATCATTAAGAGCTTCTAAAAAAGTAGGACCTTGATACCAGTTCATAGAGGTACTCTTTTTCGAAATATTATCTCCTTGAATAGCTGAGATTGGTATGAAATCCTTGATATTCAAATTTAATGTTTTCAACTTAAGCTGAATATCAGTCAGAATATTGTTGTAAACATCCATATCAAAATCAACCAGATCCATCTTATTCACAACGACAATTATTTGATCAAGCCTCAGAAGAGAAAGTATAAAAGCATGACGCATGGTTTGTTCACGGATCCCTTCACTTGCATCTATAATCAAAACGCCTGCATCAGCTTGTGCCGCTCCAGTTATCATATTTCTGATAAATTCTACATGCCCCGGTGCATCAATAATTACATATTCACGGGTTTCTGTTTTAAAAAAGATTTGCGTAGTATCTATAGTAATTCCCTGTTCTCTTTCCTCCTGAAGATGATCAAGAAGAAATGAGAATTCCATTTGTTTTCCCATTTTATTGGATATTCTCTCCAGTTCAGTCAGTTTATCTTTAGGTAAAGAGTTTGTGTCGAAAAGCAATCTGCCTATGAGTGTTGATTTACCATGATCCACATGACCTACAATTACAATCTTCAGCTTCTCCGTGTCTTGCATTTCTAATACCTCTTTTCAGTTATTAGTTATTCTATATCTTAATCACATATACCCTAAGGACCTGAGCTTTTGCATTATGTAGTCCGATTCTTTATCTTGAGCTCGCCCGCTTCTTTCAGATATTGTAGTATTCTTTAGTTCCTCTACGATCTTATCCACACTGTCTGCATCTGAAACTATCGGACTGCAGCAGGTCTCACAACCTATGCTCCTGTATCTCTTGTTATCCTTTGAGAAATACAAGTTGGTAATCGGAATATTCTCCAACTGAATATATCTCCAAATATCTAGTTCAGTCCAACCCAGAAGTGGGTGTACTCTAATATGCTCCTCTTGCTTTGTCTTTGTTTTATACTGTCCCCATAGCTCAGGAGACTGCTCCTTATATTGCCACTCGAAATCCTCATTCCTAAGAGAAAAGATTCTTTCCTTGGCTCTTATTCCATGTTCATCCCTTCTTATACCAAGAAATAGTGCTTTATACCCTTTCT
The DNA here is from genome assembly GCA_050261415.1 of Caulobacteraceae bacterium. Taxonomy (GTDB): domain Bacteria; phylum Bacillota; class Clostridia; order Lutisporales; family Lutisporaceae; genus JBLNDG01. The sequence continues at coordinate 18,739 of JBLNDG010000193.1, forward strand.
CTGCAACAACTTTCTTCAGAGCATTGGTTTTCAGTTCAGTACAGCATTCCAATTTTCCCGTTCCGGGACATACTCCTCTGTCAATAGCTTCCTGGTTCTTATATACAATTAGATCCAATCCCCATTCCTTCGAGTATTTGTCTCTGAAGTCATATATTTCTTTAAATTTGTAACCTGTATCTATATGTAATATGTTGAAAGGTACCTTGCCATAAAAAGCTTTTCGGATAAGCCAAAGAAGTGTAGAGGAATCCTTGCCGATAGACCAAAGCATTGCAATATTATCTTTGAACTGACTATATGCCTCTCTTATAATAAAGATACTCTCATTTTCCAGTTGTCTTATATGATCCATTTTATTCACTCCAATTTCAAAATCATTTATATCCTGTTCAACACATACCGCATATAAGCACTGACATCCATATTCAACGTTTCTAGTTCTTTATATTCTGCAATAAAAATACCATCAATTACAGACAGGTTTACTTCTGAGGAATCTATCAAGCAAGGCTTTAATACTTGCTTTATGAGCCCTTCAAGCATACCGTTGACACCTGTAGAATCATAACAAATAACCGCACACCTTTTACCCTTCAGAGGACCTCCGCTGCCTCCATTTTTCATTCTATAAAAGTACCCGATGCTCGTTAATCTCTCTAGGAATGCTGAAAATCTCGAAGGCACCGGTGTATATAACGGTGATACAAAAATAATTGCTTCTGCACTTCTCAGTTTTTCAACAGTTTCATTGAATGTATCAGGATGTCTCATACATTTTCCGGTTATACTACATCTCAAACAATGAACACATGGTTCAAAACCTGTTTCGGAAAGTTTAATTATTTCAAAATTATGCTGTTTATATTCTTTAAGTATCTCTGTCAACTCTTTAGATAATCCGTTCTTTCTGTGAGAAGCGAACATTACAGCTATATTACTCACACTTACCCCTCCCTGCTGATTGGACCAAGAAATCTATTTATAAATATCCCAAAGCCTTAAGCCTGTCCTTTATATCATCCAATTCATCTGCCTCATAGGAATCCTCCGAGCAAACTCTTGCTTCCTGTGACTCCAAATGTTCGCATAAATTGTCCTGCTTCCTGCACTCATGCCCAAAGCTGCATAGCGGTTTGCCATCCATATAGGCAGGAATAGCAATATTATAATAATCCAATATAGTTGGTGTAATATCTTCTATGTGTGCATTTTTTACGCGGTCTGATCCTTGTATATTCCTTCCGTGAATTATCAATACCCCGTCATTCCTATGCATCCCTTTTTGTTCTGGATTCCCAAAATATTGTCCCGGTACAATAGCATGGTGAACCATTATTCCGTAGCTCTCCGGTATGAGAATAATATCGGGTGCACCATTCGTTCTGCTGCCGTAATATATCTCTTCTCTTTTAGCAATCCTTTTGAATAGCCGGCTACCTGTTTTAGGATTTTCGACCCTGTAAAGCTGTTCTATCAATATATCCCTTGTTCTCTCATAATCATCCTTATCCACAATGCCATATGTCTGCCGCCCTTTCAGGTTTATATTAACACCATAGGAGCCTGGAGCTGCCATATATGCTTTAGTTTTACTCCAATCCACCGAGTATTTCATGTTGTTATCGCTGAATTCTAGCCAACTGTTGGAGTTAATCTCACTAAAACTCCTATCTTTTTGTTCCGGCAACTCCCCCTTGATGCTGTAAACATGTAGTGCGCCTATATCCATAAGGTACGATTGTACATAAAAATTCATATAACCTGTACCGAAACCATGATCTGACAGCACTATCACCATCACATCTTCAGGAAGATATTTCAAGATAGCTTCTAATGCACGATCTGTTTCTAAATAAATATCTTCTACTGCTGTCTTAAGCTTGTTTTCTGCATCAGGGCAATACTCAGGACTCTTCTCGTCCATATAATGCCAATAGAAGTGAGATACCCTGTCTATTTCAGTGAATACTACTGAAAAAAAATCCCACTCATAGTTTTTCAATAAATACTGTACAGTCTTTACCCTTTTCTTTGTTATTTGAATTGCTCTGTCAATGTAATCAGCTCTACCGTCGCACATTGTTGTAAGGTCATTTGCATAATGCCCTCCCACTTGAGCAATTTTCATCAATAGATCTTCTGGATATGAATATCTGAGTGTGTTTGAAAGCGGCCAAGTAATCATAAAACCATTAAGCTTTGAAGGAGGATGAGACATCGGTATGTTTAATACACCGGTTTTATAGCCATAAGCATTTAATATTTGCCAAAGGGGCTGTACCCCTAAATCAACGCTACCCATGAATTTTCCTACATAGCTGTCTGATTGTGTGTCCCAGAACTGATATATCCCATGCTTACCAGGATTGACTCCAGTAAAGGCAGACATCCACCCGGGAGCTGTATGCGGAGGCACAACAGAGTTCAGCTTGCAATATATCCCCCCTTGGATCAGTCTTTTAAAATTCGGCATCTTTCCTTCATCAACCAACTTATTCAGTAAGCCATATGATGCACCGTCTATACCAAAAATAAATGCTTTCATCCCTGACCCCCATTCCGTCTATCCGGCTATTGCCGGATTATATAATTAATCCCTACTGCTGCAAGCTATACTCAATAAAGTAGAATCATCTATAGTCCTCTTATTATTAAGTATTGCGTAGTAACCGTATAATGCACTTCCTATTGATGTACCGTTATCTCCTGAAGCCGGCTGAATAAACATATCCCTGTAGATACCTCTTTTATATACCTTATAGTTTGCAACACTATTAAGTCCTACACCTCCTGCAATACACAGGTTCCGACAATTTGTCAGCTTGAATAAATGTTCAGTCATATAAAAAATTGCCTGTTCTAGAATGAACTGGCCAGCATAGGCAAAGTCAGCTTTTACTTTGAATTGTTCATCCCGATCCTCAAAGGAATTTATATATTCTTTATATCCAAGCAGCTCTTCTATATCTGATTTGTTCATTTCAATTTTGCCGTCGCCAACAAAACGGACATGCTTTTTCAATTGATCACAGTACTTTTCACATCCATAAGGAGCCAATCCCATAGTTTTTCCTTCCTCATGCTCTCCAAATCCTACTATATCCGTAATTATGGAATAGAAAATACCGATTGAGTTTTCAATATAATCAGTACCTTCAATGTTTATACCATATTGCTTGTCCAGAACCTTTATTTCATTACCCATGCCATAAGCGAAAGTCGCAGACTCATAATTGTACACACCATTAATTTCCTTCTTGCTTCCTACTGCATCAACAACCAGTATGGCTGCTTCTTCAAACTCGGAGGGATAGAAACTGCTTGCTGCATGAGCCAAATGATGATTTATCAGTATCACTTCCCTGTTTAGTCTTCCATACATTGTTTTGGATAGGATATCATTAGCAACAATCATATCTACATCATCCAAGGTATAATTAAGCTGTTCCAAACAGTACTTTCTGGAAAATCCTTTAGCAAGTTCTACTCCAAGGCCAATCCCATACTTCTTTCTGGTTATCCTTTCATCTTCTATCATAGACACTATCTTGCCGTTCTCAACAATACATGCCGAGAAATCATGATTTGATCCTCCTAAGCCTAAAATAACCACATCCTCACAGTCCTTTCTTGCTATTGCATCTTTTATTCTGAAGTTCCACCCAGTCCACTAAAGTTTCAAGCATTTCCACGGTTACTTCATGTCCTGCTTTATTAAACTTTTTAAACTGTATCTTCTCTCCCTGTCCATTGGCCTGATAGTGTTCAGCCAATTTATTGAAGCTTTCCGTTGCTATCCTGATAGGAACAGCCATATCGAGCTGCGCATTAAGGAATAGTATTTCGGGGAGATTCGAAATCCTATTTTTATAATTGGTAATAGGATCATACCGTTCAATATCTTCTTTTACCCTTTCATACTCCATCACTTTATCTGAATATGAAAAAAACTTAAAATTCTCATATGCGCCGCTTCTAACATGCTTTTCCCAGTTGCAGGGCCCTCCGATTACCGATGCAATGTATTTGATATCCTTGACCAGGTATCCGCTTACAAGTGCAACACTAGATCCTATCGACACTCCGATGGCTCCAATACTATTAAAATCCAGTTCCTTTTTATATGTACCTCTAAGAAATTCAAGGACACCATTGACATCAACGGCAGTCTTGTAAATATCTTTGAATAGGTTGTTGAAATTGTACCTCTTCTCTTTATCAAAGCTCCCTTCTCTATCCCCATGACCACACATATCGATCAATACAGCAAAAAAACCTTTACTTGCTAATGTATATGCCAGGGCTAATTCATTCTTTTTATTTTGAAGCAGCCTATGAAAAACAAATACTATCGATTTTTTTGCTTTCTCACTGCCGTTTAACAGAAGAACAGGTATATCATCAATTGCCAGTTCATTGATTGTAAGTCTGTTAACCTTGCTCACACTATTGTTTATCTCATACAATGCCTACACCTACTTCTCAAGTTATATATTCAATTGGCTGTCTTCTATTTGCTGCTTCCACTCTAGCAGTGAAGTCAGCCTCCCTGTAAAGTATTCCTTAAGGGCATATATGTATCTGTCCCTGTGCTTTTCTATAAAATAGTCCATAGCCTTATTGTGAATGCTCAGAAATCCATCCCTATAATGACTTATATGGTAATTAACTGCCTCTGTGCAATAATAGAAGCGAAGCCCTTCCTTGTAAAGCCTGTAACCCAGTTCGATATCCTCGCAGCCCCACTCTTTACCCAGATTGATGTCAAAGCCCCCTACTTTTATCAGTTCTTCCTTCATCACAGAAACATTACCACCGGTTAAGCCAACCCAACGTACATGTGAATCGTTTTCCGAGGAGTTTTGGAATAAGCAATCTATATCCTTTTCATATTTGCTTAATCTAGCATTCCTTGCCAAATAACTATTGAGTCTGTCATCTTCAAACATGGATAAATCAAATAACCTATCCCTCAACAAACCTGTAGAATAGCCGCCTTCCAAAAGTGTCCCTTTCGTAGGATCTTTAAAGAACTTCAGGTACGGTAGGCTATATATTCTCCCATGAACAACTGCTTTTTCATGTTGTTCGTGCATCTGAATGTGTTTATCAACAAAGTCCGGTGCCAGGATCAGATCATCGTCTATGAAAATGAGAAGCTTTCCCTTGGCGGATTCAATTGCTTTATTTCTTGCTGCTGACCTCCCGGTGTTTTCTGAATCCACTATATTTACACTCAAATATTCATTGTCTTGCGTCTGCCTTTTGAAGAGTTCAAGCAGGTCCCAAGTATCATCCACAGACCCGTCATTAACGATAACTATCTCTACAAGGTCTGTCAGCTTCAGCCTCTTTAGTGACTCAAGAGTAATTTTCAACCTGCTTGCTTTATTAAAGGTTGGCATGACTACAGTTGTCCGAATAATTTCCTTATGCATAATCATAGATACTTCACTTAGGCTGAAAGCTGCTTTTTGTTATATATATAATCAGTAAGGCCTTCCAGTGATGCTATAAGCTCCGCACTCAAATCTTCATCAGAAATCTGGATTTCAAAGGTATTTTCTATCCATACGAAGATTTCCAATGCATCAATTGAGTTGATACCGAGTTCGGCGATTAAGTCTTGTCCAATTATTTCTGAAGAATCCTTTTTCAAACCTAAACTCTTTATTATTATTTCCTTCACTTTTTTTGATATTTCAGCCTTATCCATAATACACCCCCGTACTAATATATTTCTTCAGCATGATCATCCTATGAGTGGATGTCATGTCGTCTTACCTTATTTTCCTTACCTTGCAGTAAAAATTGATGATATTGCCATCAGGATCTCTAAACCATACAGATCTTCTTCCCCAGGTCTGTGTGGTTGGAGGTTTGACGATTTGTATGTTCTTCGTTTTTAACCTTTCATACTCCATGTCAACATCTTCAACTTCGAACTCTATTGTATATCTGCCGCTCCCTGACCCCTTCATACATCCAGGAGCCATAAACTCCATCCCTTCCTCCGAGAAAATTGAAAGTTTTGCACCGCACACAGTCAACAATGAAAAATCTTCATCACCTTTTGACTCAGCACATAGAATGTCCTCGTAGAACTTCCTCAGTTTATCAACATTGTTTGTTACTAGACATATCCCGTTAAACCTCATTCTTTTCCCTCCTTTTTATTCAACACAGTCTATTTAGCATCACACTTTTTAATGATTTATAACTTGTTTGATGATCAACATTTGCGTCTATAATGACAAACCTCCGTCTACAAACATAATCTGCCCTGTAATATACTTGGCCATCGGGGTACAAAAATATGCTATTGCATTAGCTACATCTTCAGGCTCAGCTATCCTCTTAAGAGGAATGAGCTTTGAAAGTCTTTTCTCCTCTTCATCATCTATCTCGCGCATTTGGGTTCTGACAGGCCCGGGAGCAACTGCATTTACACGTATTTTGAACACTCCGAATTCTTTTGCTAAAGACTTCGTCATAGAAATCAAACCGGCTTTTGATACACTGTAGCTTAGCTGTCCGACCATAGCATTAGTCGCAGCAATTGAAGAGACATTCACAATGCTTGCATTCTCGGATCTAATCAATTTTTTCATTGAATATTTGGAACAAAGAAAAGCTCCTTTAAGGTTTGTTGCCAAGACAGAATCCCATTCTTCCTCACCTAATGACTTTACATAGCTAGACCTCCAAACCCCTGCGTTGTTAACCAGAATATCCAAGGCTCCGGTTTGTCTATCGATATATTCAAACATTTGCTTGATTTCTTGATGGTTGGACAAATCGGCAGATACTAAAAAACTCCGCCTTCCTTTTTTTCTCACTTCCCTTGCTGTCGCCTCTGCCCCAGCCAATGATTTATTATAGTGTATATATACATCTGCTCCTAAAGATGCCAGCGTGATTGCAACAGCCCGTCCAATATCACCGGAAGCACCTGTAACAAGCGCAATATGGTTTTCTAAGGAAATCAATAAATCACATCCTTTTATTCTTAAGTGCTCTTGATTAGGAAGCCTTGCCTTGTTGTTTTTGGAGCTCTTCTATATGGTCCGCTAGACTGGAAACCGATTCCATAATTTCAGGAGATAAATTTTCATCATCAAACTCAATATCAAGCTTATTCTCCAATCTTACGATTATTTCTATGGATGCTATAGAATTGATACCCAATGTCTCAATTAAATTAACATTGTCATTGATTGTATTTATATCAAAACCGAAATCCTTTTCTTTGAAGGTTAATGCCAGCACTTCCTTTATAATGCTATACAACTCTCCTCTTTGCATATTCATGCCTCCATAAGATTATTCAACTATTCTGTTGCCAGGTGCTAGAGACAAACAATGCCTCCTATAGCATACCTCCAATGTCTGACTTTTTGTATTAGCCCCAGTTTCTAAAAGCAGCCAGAAAGTACCATCGCCCATACAGCCCCTGATATGTCATATGCTGCTACAACCACATTTTTAACTACCTTAGGCTTTACAAGATAGTTGTTTATGACACATTGCTTATTTAAAAAAATCAAACCTAGCCCTATAGCCATGGAAGGATTTGCTCCAAGCATATCCCCTAGTATATCTGTAGCTGATACTATCACAGCTTTATTTCCTTCAACCCCAAAAAGCTTTGTTAAAGCCTTTTCACAGCAAAAGTCGGCAATTGGATTATTTACCTTTGAGTATATGATTAGGTCAATATCATTCAGAGCCATTCCAGCACTATTTATGGTTTTCACAATACAATTCTTGATGCTCTTATAGAGACTTCGATTATAACTGTAAGGCTTTCCCGCATTAGCCAGTGATTCTACGGCTGCCACTATCGCACTTGCTCCATTGCTTCCGGATCTTCCTTCTGCCTCCATAACAATTGCACAGGCTCCGCTTGACAAATATTCATACCCTGGAAATCCTACGCTTTTCAAAGCACTAACCAAGCAGTCATCTATGTATTCCACTCCAACAACAACTACTCCGTCTAGAAAATCATGGGTGATTTCATCATAAGCATGAAGTGCTGCCATTCCAGACGCTATTTTGCCGGATTCAAAGGTCAGGTTTCCTCCATAAAGCTTATGCTCTATAGAATAGATATCTGCTGTTGTTTTAGCTCCCTTATTCATTGCCATGCTTGGCAGCAGCCACGAAGTTCCTTGCTCAACCAATGTCCTGCATTGATTAGCATACATGCTTGCACTTTCACCAAATGCAGTTCCTGCCATTATGCCCCATCTATCTCTAGATATATCCGAATCTTCAGCGAGTGCCTCGTTCCAAGCCAATTCAGCTGCTTTGATTCCAATCCGCGCACATGTACAAATACCTACATATCTGTCCCTTAAATCATTTGTAAGCTCAAAATCCTTAATATCTGATACATATTTTTTCTTTTTCCCTTTACAGACCATATTCCAAATCGATTCAGAACTGCATCCCTCATTTGTCACAAAACCCAACCCTGTAATTATTACTCTTCTATTCATATTCATATCTCCCGAAAATGATACTTGAGTTAATACCACCGAATGCTACAGAGTTGGACATAACAGCATTAAGTTCTGTACTTATTGCTTTATTTGGAACTATGCTCAAATCACTTATTTCATCGTTGCTTACAAAATTAATTGTTGGAGGCAGCTTGTTGTGAGTTAAAGCCAATATGGAAGCTATCGCTTCTATAGCTCCGGCTGCCCCATTGGCATGTCCTATCGCACCTTTTATTGAACTTACATACATATCCTTTGTAAGTCCGGAGAAGGTTTTCCTTATAGAAGCTATCTCTGCAGAATCATTCTTAATAGTAGCCGTCCCATGAGCATTAATATATTTTATTTCACTTTTGCTTATATTAGCTTCCTTTATGGCCTTTTCCATAGCTTTGCTTAGACCGGCACCATTAACATCAGGATGGTTCATATCTCCTCCATCGCAGGTGTCTCCATATCCCAGAACCCTGCAGTATATCTTTGCCCCTCGTTTATTTGCGCTTTTTTCAGACTCAAGTACTAGCATTCCGGCACCTTCACCTAATAAGAAGCCTTTTCTATTTTCGTCAAAAGGCCTTATCCTGTCTGGACTGATAAGCTTCAGATTGGACATAATCATATGGCTTGTAAGGCTGAAAATATCTACCCCTCCGCACAATACTGCATCTGCCCTGCCATACTTTATCCATTTGTATGCAATACCAATAGCAATTGTACCCGATGCACATGCAACCCCAATAGTATTGCGTATGCCATTGATTCCAAATTCGTAAGCGATAGCATCCGCAGCTGCGGAATAGCAAAACTGCTGCAATTGAGTCTTTTCAACATCTGATATGTCATTTGCCCCACTTATGTAATACTGCTTCTGAACCTCCGGAATTCCGCCAAGTAATGTTCCAATACTGAGACCCATTCTATCTCCGTATTCTACTGGTTTTATTAATGAGTCTTCCAGTGCACTCCCGGCAGCAATTAAAGCCATCTGGAGTGCACGGTTATAATTACTCCAGCAATCCGGAACAGGTAAGGGAAATCTAATCTGTGCTGTGTTTTTTCTTCTAAAATTATCAGTAATATATGTCTCAATCGGTCCTGTTGCATCCGTACCACTGCACAGCTTTTCAAAAAAAGCATCTAACTCTACACCTAGTGCACTTACTATTCCCATACCCGAAACAACAACTTTATTATCCTTTTCCACCAGTACTGCTACCCTCTTTCTTTACAGGTAGGAATCTAAAAGCTTTTTCCTGTCAATTTTCCCATTAGGCGACAAAGGCATATGCTCCAATTCGATAAAAGTATTGGGAATCATATGTACAGGGAGCAGTTCCTTTAGGTATCCCTTTAACTCTTCAATATCAATTTTCTCTTTTGAAACCAAGTATGCTTTGATATTGACTATGGTATCTGATAATTTCTGAGCTATTACTACACATTCAATATCAGGTTTAAATTCTATAATCTTCTGCTCAATTTCTTCCAACTCGATTCTCATACCTCTGATTTTTATCTGATGATCTAGTCTCCCAATATACTCTATATTCCCGTCAGGCAACCATCTGCCAATATCACCGGTCTTATAGATTTTTTCTCCCTGGACAAAGGGATTATCAACAAATTTCCTTCTGGTCAGTTCCTCATTATATAAATAACCTATAGCCAGACCATCTCCGGATATGCAGATTTCACCATCCTGGCCTATTGGCTGCAACTTATCGTTATCAATAATAAGCAGTTTTATGTTGTCTATCGGTTTGCCTATTGGAATCTTATAGAAATCATCATTTGTAGGACAATCATAGTACGATACATCAATAGTAGCTTCTGTAGGTCCGTAAAGATTGGTTAGAAGAGTAGAATTCACTTTATATAGAGTACTGTTGAACATTTTTACATGAGAAACCGTTAATGCCTCTCCGCTGCAAAATACCCTCTTGAGACTGGATAATTTACTAACTTCATCTGAGTTTTCTATGTATCTTAAAAATACATATAACATAGATGGCACAAAGTGTATCACTGATATATGTTTTTTTTCTACTACATCCACTATAGTTTGAGGAAATTTCTCATGCCCCGGCTTTAACAAACATAGCCTCGCACCTACAATAGACCACCAGAATATTTCCCAAACCGACACATCAAATTCAAAAGGTGTCTTCTGGAGTAATACATCCTCCCTATTCAGCGGATATTTCTTCTGCATCCAATTCAATCTGTTAACTAAAGAACGATGGCTTATCATAGTACCCTTGGGATTTCCGGTAGTTCCGGAGGTAAAGATTACATATACCATATCCTGTGACTTACTTACAACTTTCGGATTACTGCATGCTGCTTTATAGTTATTCTTATCATCAAGACTGATGATTTCTCCATTAATCTTTACCATATCCTTAAATTTATCTTGGGTCAATAATATTCCAACGTTACTATATCCAAGGATATACTCAATCCTCTTTTCCGGATTTGTCGGGCAGATTGGCAAGTATGCCCCCCCAGCTTTCAAAATACCGTATATTCCTATTATCATCTCTAAGGATCTTTCCACCAGAATTCCCACAATCGTATTGCGCCTGACCCCTTTCGAAATAAGTATATCTGCTATGCAATTTGCCTTATTGTTCAGCTCTTCATAAGTTAGTGAGTCTTCACCAAAAAAAGCAGCAATATCTTTCGGATTTTTTTCAACCTGCATTTCAAACAATTCATGAATAGCGATATTCTTGTCATAATCCGCATTTGTATTGTTAAATACCTCCAGTATCAACCTCTTCTGTTCATCATATGAAGTTGAACTGCAACTTTTGTTGTCTTCCATAACGACTCCTCGCATTTTTCCTATAATATTGATTTTCGTGCGAAGCTTCTTCCCAGAATCATCTGATGTATTTCGTTACTGCCTTCAATTATCTCAAGTACTTTTGCATCCCTGAAATACCTGGAAACAGAAAAGCTCTCATTGCATCCTAGGGCACCCATTATCTGAACTGCATTTGCAGAATGTCTTGCAGCAGCACGCGAAGTAAAGTACTTGGCATACATTACTCTCTCTGTGGCTTCTGGTAAATGTTCATCCTTAACTTTGCTTGCATTATAGCAAAGTAAGCTTGCAGCTTCATAATCCACTCCCATGTCAGTGATGTATTTATCTATTACACTGTGTTCGATTAAAAGGCTTCCAAAGGTTTTACGTTTAAGGGTATGTTCGCCGCAGGAATCCAAACAAGCTCTCAGAAGTCCCAATCCTGCCCAGGCAACGCTTAAACGGCCATACTCCAATGCATAAGGAGCAATATGAGAAAAAGCAAATCCTTCCTTGCCGATAATGTTATCCTTTTGTACTTCACAATTACTGAACTCCATTACCGCTAAATGTGCCGATCTAAAACCCAGCATATTTTTCACAGGAATTATATTTAATCCGGGAGTATCACGCTCCAATATAAATGCTGTGAACTTACCGCCTATTGATGCAAAAACAAGAAATATATCTGCTATCCCAGCAAAAGTAATCCATCTTTTCATGCCATTCAGGATTAATCGGTCACCGTCCCACTTGCACTCTGATTTAATGCCTTTAATGTCACTTCCTGCATCAGGCTCTGTAAGAGCAAATGCTCCTAAAACCTCACCTTTAGACATTGCCTCAAGCCAACGTTTTCTTTGTGTCTCAGTACCCCATTTATATAAAGTTTGAGCAACCATTGTATGTACATTAAAAAGACTTGACAATGATATGCTTCCATATCCAACTGCTTCATTCAGAAGACCATAAGTGACACAATCCCATTCCAATCCTCCATATTCCTTGGATATTAATGTTACTACCCACTCTAAGTGCCAAAGAATTTTCCAAGTTGCATGACCGTTTACAGATATGTTAATATCAAACCGAAGTAAATTCGGGAGGATATGGAAAGAGCTTCGAGATTCATGTTA
>JBLNDG010000194.1:0-3072 GCA_050261415.1 Caulobacteraceae bacterium
TGAAACCCCGATAAATAGCATGTTTCAATATAAAATAAGTGTAACTTAGTTTACACTAACAATATAATTAAGGAGGTGTTGGTATGAAAATGCCAGAATTAAAACCAGGAATGTCAAGCTCAATTCAAAAAGTTATTACAAAAAAGGACACAGCTTTGAATTTTGGCAGCGGCGCTTTAACGAGTTTATTAGCAACACCAACTCTAGCCGCATTGATGATTGATGCTGCAGTAAAAACCATTGATCCGCTGCTGCCCGATGGTATTATAACAATCGGAAAATCATTAAAGGTAGAGCATGTGAAGCCAACATTAGAGGGTATGACAGTGACTGTTAATGCAAAGCTCATCGAAGTGAACTGTACAAGGATGCTTTTTGAAATAACTGCATATGATGAAGCCGGACAGATCGGAACAGGCTATCATGAGCGGTATTTGGTAAACTATAATAAGCTCATGGATAACGTCAATGAAAGATGCGGAGTTGTCCAAGGAATTTCAGGAGATTGTTAAAATGTAAATTAATGCAAAACGTATTTTCTGGTTGTAATTATGCGTACTATGTAATATAATACTATATACCAACATTATGAAAATTTCAAAAATACTCAATCGATCGCTGAGTCCCGGTAATCGGGAACGGGGGAACCAATATTTGGGGTGAATCCTGCACAGCAGGTAGGGCCAGACTCTTTCGGCCCGAATCCGTCAGCTAACCTCGTAAGCGTGGGAAGAGGAGGACTGGGTGTGATTATTGTTAAATTGCAGCCGTGGTTACTCCACGGCTTTTTACTACCCAAAATAACCTATAAACACTGCCCGGTACTTCCTTGAAATTAAAAGGAGGTATGGAAAATGACCGTAATAAACCAATGCTACAGTAATGTTAATCCCTATCACTTGAAGAAGCTTCTGCGGGTGAGAAAAGCCAAGGAAGAGGATGCAGAAGCAATTTATGCAATTGCTTGCTCGGTAGGTACACCACAAAAAATACCGGAACAGGGTTTTCTGTTGGATGACTATGCATCAAACCCCGGGTTTTACAAAAAGCTAATAAGGAAATACATATCAGCCCTTGCGCACTTTTATGTTGCAGAGTATGACAGGATATACGGCTTTATGATAGCCTACACCAGGGAGGAATGGCTGAAGGAGAATCCAGGGTGGCTGCAGGATGTGCACTGGAGCCCTGACTTTGATATGGTCAAGACAGGCAGCTTTATTTTAGTCGACAAAACAGCAGTGTACGCAGACTATACGGGTATGGGCATAGGAAGTGTCATATACAAGAGGCTTCAGGAGGACCTTCAGAATGATGGCATTGAACATATATTTGCTGAAACTGTCATAAGCCCGAGCCCGAATATAGCATCACTTCATTTCAGCAAGAAGCAGAAATACAGTCTTGCAGGTGTCAGATACAAGAATTACAATGACATACTGCATACCGGATTGATATATTATAAACATGCTGAATAGGGATTACTGAAATTTTCATGTTTGAGCAAAAAGGGAATTTGTGTGGATATGCTTAAAAATAAATAATAAAATGCGCTGAATTCATTTGAAGCGGGGGAACCAATTTATTGGGGTGAATCCCTATTTTATATAGGGTAGGGTCAACTTCTTTCGATCCGAATCCGTCAGCTAACCTCGTAAGCGTAGAGAGAAGGAGATACATGCTAAGTAAGCGTAAAGCTGCGGAAAATCTCAGCAGTTTTTTTTGAAGTCACCTTCTTTTCTATAACATCTAATCTTTAATATACCTCGATTTCTTAACTCTTTCTTATTTGTGCATACATGGTGCGAAATGATTTCTATGTGCATTTACAGTCGATGCCTTTATTTTCTTTACTCAAAATTTTAAATCCATAATACTTTTTGCTCTTATCAGTGCCCTTAAGCAGCAGCGGGACTAAGGAAAAAACCAGTAATTGATTGGGGGAGTTGTTATGATCCGCAAAATTGGTCTGATTATTGATAAGCCAAACGAAGAAAACCATAATACGGAGGTGGAGCATGCCAACGAGCAAAAAGAAGTAACAGCAGAGGCAGTGAATAGAATTTTCAGCAAGCAGTATAAGACAGAGATGATTATTTCAGATGAAAAAATTATAGAAAGACTGGTTAAAAGTAAAGTTGATATTTGTTTCAACCTTAGTACGGGCATCAGGGGAGAGAGCAGGCAGTCCCAAGTCCCTGCAATATTGGAGATGCTTGGTATACCATATGTAGGTTCAGGTATACTTGCCCATAGTCTGGCACTTAACAAGGCAGTTGCAAAACAGGTCTTTCAGTTTCATAAAGTTCCAACACCTGCTTTTCAAGTGTTTCATACAGGAGAGGAAGAACTGGATTCAAACTTGTCATACCCTATGATTGTAAAACCGGCTTGTGAAGGATCCGGTTTTGGAATTCACAAAGACAGTGTAGTCTATGACGAGGAAGCCCTGCTAAAGAAAGCGCGTGAGCTATTGCAGCACTATCAGCCTCCGGTTCTGGCCGAAGAATTCATTGAAGGCAGAGAGTTTACTGTAGGAGTAATCGGTAATGGCAAGGATAAAACAGTTTTGCCGGTTATGGAAATTGGTTTTGAAGATATTCCCGAAGAGTACGGAAAGTTCTATACCTTTGAGGTAAAGACGGACTTCGTAGATCAGACAAAATACTACTGTCCTGCACCCCTGAATATGGAAATAGAGAAGGAAATAAAGAAAAATGTCTCGATGGCTTTTGACGCATTAGGATGCAGGGACATTGCCAGAGCGGATGTCAGACTTAGAGATGGAAAACCTTATATAATCGAAATCAACAGCCTGCCGGGACTCAAACCGGAATACAGCGACCTGCCTAAAATGGCAAACGCTGCAGGCATGTCTTATGATGAGCTGATAATGAGAATACTTGAAGAAGCAATAAAAAGGATTGAGGCAGCAAAGAAATGAATTATTAAAGTCCAGCTAAGAAAAGTCAAGCAGAAAAATAAAAAAGTCAGAAATATCAAGCGGGACAAAAAAGGGTAACCTTAACAAAGCTTTTTCAGGCATTGAAAAAACCGTACCTTGACAATGTA
>JBLNDG010000195.1:0-15297 GCA_050261415.1 Caulobacteraceae bacterium
ACATTGTTTATACAGCCTATACCGGAAATGAAGCCATGGCGCTTTTCGAAAAAGTAAATCCGAACCTGATAGTGCTTGATTTGATGCTTCCTGATATTTCGGGCGAAGACATCTGCAGGAACATCAGAAAAAAGTCAAGAGTACCGGTAATAATGCTCACAGCCAAGGTAGAAGAAGAAAATATACTGGAGGGGCTTGGAATAGGAGCGGACGATTATGTAACAAAACCATTCAGTCCCCGGCAGCTCGTAGCGAGGGTGGTTGCTCTGCTGAGACGTTCAGGGGATGAAATCATGCCCATGTCCAATATATTATCCTATAATGACGGGGAGCTTGTTATTGACAGCCTCAAGCATGAAGTGAAAAAGTGCGGACAAGTGGTAAACCTCACACCTAATGAGTTCAAAATACTCATGACCCTGGTCAAATATCCCCAGAAGGCGTTTACGAGGGAGGAACTGGTATATATGGTGCTGGGCGAGGATTACGAGGGCTATGATAGGACCATTGATACCCATATAAAGAATCTCCGCCAGAAGATAGAGCCGGATGCCAAGGAGCCAAAGTATGTTCTCACAGTATATGGCATAGGCTATAAGTTTGGTGGTGAGTAATCAATGAAGCTTAGCTTAAGGAGTAGATTGTCATTATCATATATTACAATTGCAATGGTATGCGTTTTGTTGATAAGTGTCATTGCCAATCTGTTTCTTGAGAGCTATTTTAGAGAATACGTGATAAAGAACCAGGAGAAAAGGAATGATGAAATAGCATCCCTGATAAAGCAGCAGTATCAGCCGGGTGTGGGATGGAACAAGGAAGTTATTCAGAATATAGGCATCAATGCCCTTGAGAATGGAATGATAGTAAGCGTCAAAGATACAAAGAACAATATAATATGGGACGCGGCCCAGTATAATAACGGTATGTGCGAGAGGATGCTGCTTCATATGAGCTCGAACATGTCCAGCCGCTATCCTAACTGGAAGGGTAAATATGAAGAGAGTGAATATCCGATAAGCGTCGGGCTTCTTAAAGTAGGTACTGTCAAAATAGGCTATTACGGCCCTTTCTATTTTACTGACAGGGACCTTGCCTTCATCAATTCCCTGAACAGGGTTTTTACACTGGTTGGATTGCTATCGCTTTTGCTGTCCCTTGTATTGGGTTATATAACCGCAAGGAGGATCAGTACACCGATTTCAAGAGTAATAAATACAGCTGAAATGATTTCTAAAGGGTTTTATGACGATAGGTGCAATGAGATATCCAATATCACAGAAATAGGGCAGTTGACCGTTTCAATCAATGATCTGGCAGAATCCCTGGAAAAGCAGGAAAAGCTGAGGAAGAGACTCACTGCAGACGTGGCTCATGAGCTCAGAACCCCGATTGCTACCCTGCAAAGCCATATAGAAGCTATTATTGATGGAATATGGGAGCCTGACGTAAAACGATTAAACAGCATTCATGAGGAAATAATGAGAATCGGCAGAATGGTAGGAGACCTTGAGAAGCTTGCAAAGTACGAAAGCGAAACATTATCCCTCAATAAGACGGAATTTGACCTTTCCGAATTAATAAGCAATATTTTATTAAATTTTGAAAAAGAATATACGGCAAAAGGGATAAATGTATCGTTTGAAGGAGGAAGCCTCAGGATCTATGCGGATAAGGATAAAATCAGCCAGTTAATTATAAACCTTATCTGCAATGCAATTAAATTTACCCCTCAGAATGGGCAAATACATGTAGAAATTGAGGATAAGGATAATGCAATAATGCTGTCGGTCAGTGATACGGGGATAGGAATTTCAGAGGATGATCTGCCGCATATTTTTGAAAGGTTTTACCGGGCTGATACCTCCAGAAGCAGGCAGACCGGCGGTTCCGGCATTGGGCTGACCATTGTAAAGGCTATTGTTGAAGCTCATAAAGGGACGATCAGAGCAGAGAGCAAGCTCCAAGAAGGTACAAAATTCATAATTACACTGCCAAAAAAATAAGCTTTCGTGCAAGTAGAATATGCCAGAAGGAATAAAGCCCGCAGAATTCAAACTCCGTGGGCTTTTGGCTTATAACGAGCAGGGGCATTTTATCCTACTGCTCCGTAAGCGAGTTTCATAAAAGGCTTCCTTGGTCGTTAAGATGCTTCAATAGAAGCCTTTTTTATAGATCAAGTATTGTCTCTACCTGTCTTTTCATATCATTCTTCTCACATACCGTTTTATGAAGTACTTCCCTTTTATCAAGATTCCTGATTCCGTCAGGAATTTCTGTTCCTGTGAGCCGGCTCATCTCATTAATCAGTCTGAAACTATCCATGCCGGTATATTTAGGGTCAATGGACTTTAATACATCAGTTGTAAATTTATATGGGCTGGCTGTTGATACAATAATTGTTTTCGAATGATCCTCCTGGTTTTGCTCCCTGTATTTCATGTATGCAGCATAAGCAACGGCTGTATGGGTATCAATAACATAACCGGAGGCTTTGTACATTTTTCTTATCGCCTCTGCAGTGTCAGTTTCAGAAGCATAGCTTCCGTAGAAACCCTTCAGCCGCTCCCTCATTTGGTCGGTTATCATATATGAGCCTTTGCCGGTTAGCTGAGACATTAATTCTTTTACCTTTTCACCATCTTCATTGCAAAGGGAGAAAAGCAGCCTTTCAAGGTTGCTGGAAACGAGAATATCCATAGAGGGGGACATTGTAATAATAAAGCTGCGTTTTTTATCATATATCCCTGTATTCATGAAATCAAAAAGTACTTTGTTTTCATTTGAGGCACATATAAGATTCCTGACCGGAAGTCCCATGGTTTTGGCATAATAACCTGCAAGTATGTTCCCGAAATTTCCGGTAGGCACTGTAAAGTTTATTTCTTTGCCCGGTTTGATATCTCCCATCCTGCATAGCTGTATGTAGGCATAATAATAGTAAACTATCTGGGGTATGAGTCTGCCGATATTTATCGAGTTAGCCGAAGAAAATATGAAGCCTTTGCCTTCCATTCTCTGCCGCAGTTCTTCATCGGTAAATATCTGTTTTACTCCGGTCTGTGCATCGTCAAAATTCCCGAGTATACCCACTACATATGTATTATCACCTGCCTGGGTTACCATTTGCCTTTTTTGGACTTCACTTACTCCATCCTCAGGGAAGAACACGATTATTTTGGTACCCGGAACACCGCTAAAGCCTTCGAGGGCAGCCTTGCCTGTATCTCCGGAGGTTGCAGTGAGTATGACAATATCCTTTTCCAGCCTCTGCTTTTTCGCAGCGGTTTTTAGTAAATAGGGCAGGATTGACAAAGCCATATCCTTAAAGGCAAGGGTCGGACCATGAAAAAGCTCCAGAAAATACACGCCTTCTTTTTTGACAAGTGGTGCAATTTGGGGGGTATCAAATTTGTTATCGTATGCGTTATTGATACATTCCCGTATTTCAGGCTCACTGAAATCTTGCAGATAGTCCTTCATTACATGGTAAGCCATGTTTCTGAAGTCCATGTCAATCATTTCTTCCAATGAAATATTAAGCTTTGGTATTTGAGTCGGAACAAAGAGGCCACCATCCTCCGCTATGCCCCTGAGTACAGCTTCGGATGCTGTTATAAGCCCACCTTTTCCTCTGGTACTCCTATACAATATTTTATTCATAGTTTTTACCTCCAGCGATTATGTTGATCTGACAAAGCAATAATTAAAACAGTTCATTCGGGTTTTTATCATTATATCATATTATGCTTTGCTGGCAATTGCCAAATTATCATAAATTTCGTAATATCAGTACAAATTGTGCAGAAATCATATTGAATTATAGTGTATCAAGCATTATACTCATATATTGGGAACGTTGCAAGGGAAAATTGAGAGTTTATTTTCATTTTGGGAATAATGAAATTATAGTTTGAAAAGTTTATGACAACTTTATGGATAAGGAGGGGAAACCATGGACACGGTATACTTTGATAACAGCGCGACGACAAAGCCTCACAAGGAAGTAACAGATGAAGTTGCGGAATGTATGGACCGGTATTTCGCCAATCCCTCTTCATCCCACAAGCTGGGCATGGAAGCGGAAAAGAAAATGACTGCTGCAAGGGAAAAGGTTGCAAAGCTTATACATTCAAGGCCTCAGGAGATAGTTTTTACCTCAGGAGGAAGCGAAGCTAACAACACGGCAATAATGGGCACTGTCTCCAAGGGAGACCATATAATAACTTCAAGGATTGAGCACCCCAGTGTAATGAGAATTACCGAGTATCTGGCGGAAAACGGCTGTGAAATTACTTACCTGGACGTTGACAGCAGCGGCATTATTAATCTTGAGCAATTGAGAAATTCAATAAAAGAAAACACCAAGCTTGTTACTATTATGCATGTAAATAATGAAATAGGTTCTATTCAGCCTATTACTCAAATAGTCAGGATAGTAAGGGAAAAGAGCAGAAAGGCAAGAGTGCACGTTGATGGTGTGCAATCGGCAGGAAAGCTTGATATTGATGTGAAATATATCGATTTGGACTTTTTATCGCTGAGTGCCCACAAAATACATGGACCTAAGGGTGTAGGTGCTCTTTACATAAGAAGTGGCCTGAGAATAAGACCTCTTATTTTAGGGGGAGGCCAGGAGGGGGATATCAGGTCCGGAACTGAAAATCTACCCGGCATTTCCGGTTTCGGAGTCGCGGCTGACAAGGCTACAACCGGAATGAAGGAGAAGATGAAGCAGGTATATGAAGTGAAAAAGCATTTTATAGAAAGACTCTCTGAAATTGATGGAGCAACAGTAAACAGTCCACTGGATGAAAAGCATATAAATAACATACTTAATGTGTCTTTCGGCAAGGTAAGAGGCGAAGTGCTTCTTCA
Source organism: Caulobacteraceae bacterium (assembly GCA_050261415.1). Classification (GTDB taxonomy): domain Bacteria; phylum Bacillota; class Clostridia; order Lutisporales; family Lutisporaceae; genus JBLNDG01. The sequence goes on from JBLNDG010000195.1 coordinate 4,879, forward strand.
TGCACTAGAGGATTATGGAATATATGTATCAACAGGTTCAGCATGTTCTGCAAAAAAGACTTCACACAAGAACTATGTTCTGCCTGCTATCGGGCTTAGGGAGTGTGACGTTGAAGGTGCTATCAGATTCAGTTTTTCATATGTCAATACCATTGAGGAAGTTGATTATACTGTGGAAGCATTAAAAAAGGCTCTGGTGTTTTTGAGGAGGATAAAAAAATGAAGTGCTTGCTTGTGAAGTACTCCAGCGAAATTACCCTTAAAGGTCTGAACAGAAGGGTGTTTGAAGACAGCCTGGTAAGGGAAATAAAAAGAAGGATCGGAAGCAAATATGCCATCAGTAAAGAGTCTGGAAGATTTTTTATTAATGGATACTCAGATGAAATAATCGAAAAGCTGCAGAAGGTTTTTGGAATATTGGCAGTTGCACCGGCGGAAATTGTGGAAAAGGATCTGGAAGTGATGGGCCGGACTGCTGCAGAACAGATAATTTCCATGGATGGGGTAAAGACCTTCAAGGTGGAGACAAAAAGGGCAGATAAGAGTTTCCCTTTAAGCTCCCTGGATGTGTCTAAAGGGGTAGGGGGCGTAATACTCCGGTCAGTGCCTGAAATCAAGGTTGATGTCCACAATCCGGATGTTGCTGTACATATTGAGATAAGGGACAAGGTCTATGTTTACTCGAAAGAATATCCGGGAGTTGGCGGTATGCCCTATGGAAGCGCGGGAAAGGGGGTGCTGCTGCTGTCCGGAGGAATAGACAGTCCTGTAGCCGGTTTTAATATGGCAAAAAGAGGGCTTGAAATCGTATGCGTATATTATCACAGTCATCCCTATACCAGTGAAAGGGCAAAGGAAAAGGTTGTGGAACTGGCGAGAAAGCTGTCGGAATACACGGGCCCGATAAAACTGTATGTAGTGCCTTTTACAAAGATACAGATGGATATAATAGAAAAATGCAGGGAAGATGAGCTTACTATCATCATGAGAAGATTTATGATGAAAATAGCAGAAATGGCAGCGGAAAAAGAAGGGGCAATGGCTCTGGTAACGGGAGAAAGCTTGGGACAAGTGGCAAGCCAGACCCTTGAAAGCATTTTCGTTACCGATAGCGGGGTAGATATGCCTGTTTTCAGACCGCTTATCGGAACGGACAAAGTGGATATAATGGATGTTTCAAGAAGGATTGGTACCTATGAGACATCAATACTTCCTTATGAGGACTGCTGTACAATCTTTGTGCCGAAACATCCTAAAACAAGGCCAAGGCTTGATGATATAGAGGCCTCTGAACAAAAGCTTCAAATGGGTACTCTTATGGCTGATGCATTGGAAAATGCAGAGATTATAAATGTAGAATATGATATGTGAGCCTACTGCGGTATATTGGCAAAACTGAATAAAAAGCCTCCAAAATCTAATACTAAAGTTGAAGTAACATAAAAGGAGGTATAATATGCAAGGCAGAGTTGAAAGGAAAAATGACCATCTAGCCGGAGTGAAATGTGTTGTGGATACTTGCTACTATCATTCTGCGGGTGATTACTGCAATGCGGCTAAAATAGAAATACAGCCGCCAACAGCAAGCAATACCGAGGACACTGATTGTGCAACATTTACGCCTCAACACTAGTAAAACCAAGTAATGCAAAGCAGCCCTTCAGCGGAAGCGGAATGAAGGGCTGTTCTTTGACCATCTAGCTGTATTAAATGATAAAGAGAGGGAGCAGAAATTTTGAAAGGGAAGATTATTGTTGCAGACGATGCTACGTTCATGAGAATGATGTTGAAGAATATTTTGGTGCAGGGCGGTTATGAGGTTATCGGGGAGGCGGAAAACGGAATAAAAGCTGTTGAAAAGTATTTTCAGCTGAAGCCTGACCTGATTACAATTGACATAACTATGCCGGAGATGGACGGAATAACTGCGGCAAAGGAAATATTGAGCAGAGACAAGGATGCAAATGTCATCATGTGTTCGGCAATGGGCCAGCAGGCAATTGTAATTGAGGCAATACAAGCCGGGGCTAGAGATTTTATAATAAAACCTTTCCGGGCGGAAAGGATAATTGAAGCAGTAAAAAGTGTAATAGGGTAGGAGGATTTTGGCAAATGATGTCGAATTATTACATTTAGAATAGTTGCATAAATTAATGTGCTTTAATGTACTATAAAGCAAAAAAAATGAAGTGATTAGCCGGACAAGCCGTAGCTATGAAAAACTGTAAATCTGTTATGAACGGGGGTATTACGGATGGATACAATGCAACTGGTAATTTTCAAGTTGAGCAATCAGGATTATGGCATAGACATTTTTAATGTAAACGAAATAGTGCCTTACAGCATGCCTACCAAAATACCTAATTCTCCTGAATACATCGAGGGAATATTGAATTTAAGGGGAAAGGTAATACCGGTAATAAGTCTGAAGAAGAAATTTAACATGGCTGACAACAACGCCGATGACAGGACAAGGATAATTGTTGCCAACACCGGAGGCAGTACGGCGGGTTTTGTAGTTGACGAAGCTTCGGAGGTGCTCACTATCGACAAGGCAAATATAGAACCTGTTACTGATGTAGTATCACATATAAACCATAAGTATATTGACGGAGTGGGAAAGCTGGACAATGGAAGAATGTTCATACTTCTTAATTTCAATGAAATATACTCCGAAGATACGGTACATACCTCTGCAAAAGCATAGGTTTCACAGCTCCAAAGCGGCCAGGTGAGATTCACCTGACCGCTTTTTACTTCAATATTTCATCATTGAAGTTATAAGTTTTACACTAGATTTTGTATTTAAATATCTGGTAATATGGAAATATACAAGATAGCACAGTGTTTCATAATGTATATATGAGGGGCTGGTAAAATGAGGCGGGGTAAAAGAAAATCCATATTTAATCTGGTTTTGATTGTGATGCTTCTACTGAGCTGCTTGACTGTGACTGGCTATTACTTAAATACCCGGAATATTCAGGTCGTTGACTCTGATAAAAAACAAAATGCTGAATCGATAGAAAAACCGAAGCCTGAAATACTCTTTTCGGCGGAAGAAGTACTGCCGGGGGGGTATATCAGCATATTCATAAAGAATGCAGCTGTAAACGATACTATTGAAACATCCACAGTACTGGCACAGCAGAAACCGCATTTCTTTGAATATAAGGACGGGAAGCTGGCTATTGCAGGCTTTAGCTGCAGGACAAAGGACGGAGAATACAAGTATAGTGTAAGAGTTATAGGAAACGGAGAGACAGCTGCAGAAAAGATAATAATGCTTAAGGTATTGCCCAAGGAATTTGACAAACAATACCTTACTGTCACAAAAACTCAAAAACAAACCCGTACTGATGATAAACTTGCAGAAGACAATGTGTACAAGGATAAGGCAAAAGCAATTACTTCTGATAAGCCCTTGTGGGAAGGCACGTTTATCAGACCTGTTGATGGGAAGATAACAACCGCTTTCGGTATGATCAGATATATTAATAAAGAAGAATCTGAGAGACATTCAGGCCTTGACCTGGCGGCACCGAAGAATACTCCTGTAAAGGCTGCAAACGGAGGTGTTGTGAGGCTTGCGATGATGCTGAATGTTACAGGTAATACCATAATAATCGACCATGGTTGTAACATAAACACTTCATATGCTCACATGGATAAACTGCTTGTGAAGGAAGGCGACATAGTAAAGAAAGGGGATATAATCGGAGAGGTCGGTTCTACAGGCTTTTCAACCGGACCACACCTTCATTGGACGGCATCGATAGGTAATACATATATTGACCCTGACTCATTAATAGAAAAAGACCCTATAGAAGCTTTTAAGGGGATCAACCAGCAGTAAAAGGCATACCAATTGGTATGCTTTTATTAGTGGACATTCTACCAAAGTAGAATCAGTCAAAAGCGAGGAGGCTCGATGCCTCAGAGCTTTTATTTTTATATATTAGTTGTTCAGATGGACAGTTTTCCTGACAGTATCATATATACGAATGGCTGAATTCAGGTAAGCCACACAGTATAAGAACAAGAAACAAAAGAGGGATATAATCTGGGCGACCGGGGATTTCAGTATTGAGTAGTCAAAAATATTTATACCTATCAGGTAATTCAACACAAACAACATAACTACTACAGCCGCCGCTGTCCAAGCTGATACAGCGGATTTGCTTCTCAGCTTTCCCCTGAGAAACCCCATGGAAAAACCGATTATGCCATTGGTGCATATAAAGAAAATTCCCTCATGCACACTAACCAGTATAACAATTATACTAACAGCTATATAGGCTGCAAAGCCCAAGCGGCGGTTTAGCTGCGTGATTATATATATTGGAAATCCGCTGAGTATTGTAATAAATACAAAAGCTTCGCTAAAAAAGCCCGGGATCAATTGGAATATGACTGCCAGCCCAACGAGGAGCCCACTCAGGGTCAATATCCTTGTATTAAACATATAATCCCCTCCAAACAATTCCGGTAAATTGCACGGTCTACCCAAATGCATTTTTGTATCCGTTAAATCATATGAAAAACTGCTTGGCCAAAAGAATAGCAATATAAAATTTAAATATGATTTTACGCTTTAAAAAAGGTCAGCCTGTGAACACCCTGTTTACGGTCATTTATGGGGAAAAAACCGAATATATTGACTTAGGAGAACTTTTTAGGAGTGTTTTTATGGAGAATGACAATGCTCATACACAGAAAAGCAACAAAAGGAGAATTGCTCCTGAAGACATTGCATTACCTAAAGGGTATAAAATCGATGTCTTTGCGGCGGGACTGAATACACCTATAAATCTTATCTTTGATAATTTCGGGGAGATGTATTTAGCGGATGCAGGGATAACCTCAGGAGATGGAAAGCTGCTGAGATTTTCAGCAGGAAGGCTAGAAACAATAGCGGAAGGCTTTAATCCACCTTTGACCGGAATTACTTTCTATCAGGGAGAAATCTATGTAGCGCACAGGGGAAATGTAACAAAAGTCAGCACTGGCGGTAGAAAGGAAAATATTATTGAAGGCCTGCCAAGCTGGGGCGACCACCATAATAACAGGGTGGTATTCAGTTCAAGGGGTAAAATGTATTTCGGGCAAGGGACTGCTACAAACTCAGGAGTAGTGGGAGAAGACAATAATTCGTGGTTGGGGAGGTATCCGTATTTTCACGATTATCCGGGAAGCACCATAGTTCTCAGTGGGCAGAACTTTAGAACACGGAACCTCCAGAGTGCTTGTGAAAATGATTATGCATATACCGGGGCTTTCTCACCGTACGGTGTGCCTAATTACCCTGGGGAAATAGCAAAAGGCATAGAAAAAGCCGGCGGAAGCATTCTGAGGGCTGATCCGGACGGCTCAAACCTTGAACTTGTGGCATGGGGGTTCCGGAACCCATTCAGAATGAAATTTGATTGCGACAATAGGCTGTTTACAACCAATCATGGCATGGATGAGAGAGGAAGCAGGCCGGTTGCAAATTCGCCTGACGAATTTATAAAGGTAAAGCCCGGTACATGGTATGGGTGGCCGGACTACACAGGGGGTTTGCCTGTAACCCTTCCAGCCTTTAAACCGGAGAAAGGCCCAAAACCGTCATCTTTACTGGCGTGTCACCCCATGGTTCCGCCAAAACCCTTTTCAGCCTTCAAACCACATTCCGCAATCATGGGTTTTGACTTTAACTATAACTATGAATTTGGTGAGGTTGGGGATGTGTATATTGCAGAGTTCGGTAGTGAAGCGCCGAGAACAACTGGAGGGAAACCACTCACAAGAGTTGGACACAAGGTATCAAGGATTGACATGAACACAGGGGACGTCAGGCCGTTTGCAGTGAACAAAACTGGTTATGCAGCTTCCTATACGGGAGGAGGAGGATTTGAGAGGCCAATTGATGTTGTTTTCGGATTGCAGGGGGAAATGTATATAGTTGACTTCGGGGTTGAGGATGAAGAAAGCCAAGGTGGCTATGCACCCAACACAGGAGTGATATGGAAGGTTACGAGAAAAAAATAGTGCAACAGACAAAAAGCCATGTATATAATGCAATCTGCAGTTATATACATGGCCTCATTATTGCCTATTGTTATTTCCTTCTTGTTATTGCCATAACTACCGGTATTGTAATAATGATGGCAATTATTGCTTCAGGAATTCCGTTTGTAAGTGCTACGCCGAATATCACTTTTGCTGCTGTGTTTACGGCAATTTGCTTTACCTCCGCATATCGGGCGGCATATAACAAGTAAATCATGCCCAAAACTCCAATAGTATTTGTGAGAGAGCCCACTGCTGCCCCTATGCCTATTCCCAATGTCTTAAACCTAACAGCTATTAGCCTGTAAAAATAGTAAGACGTGATTCCGATAAGAATCCTGGGAAGCACGGATACCAACGGGTTTATAAATGCAAAGGATAAAAGGTTAGGGTTGGCAAGATTCTGGAAAATGCTGAATACACCGAAAATAAGCCCTATCATTGCACCAACCACCGGTCCTTCAAGAATTGCACCGATAATTACAGGTACGTGCATAAAGGTTGCTTTGGCGACAGGTAAAGGAATGAAACCGTAACCTGTCAGACCGAGAATGATAGAAATGGACGACAGCATGCCTATTACAGCAATCTGCCTTGTGTTGAGTTTGTAGGATAAAGATGATTTTTTTCCTACTTCCATGATAATACCTCCGTTCTTATTCCATAAGGATATAAGTCGAAAAAACCCTTAATAGAAATTAAAGTTCGGTTTCTTACGAATACCGACACAAATATTGTAGCACAAGATAAGAGATTTTTCCAGACATGGATTTGCCGTTAAGATAAGTTTATTCTTTGCTTTATATTACAAAAAATAAAGAGGAATAAGTTATATCTGACTTATAACTTATTCCTATCATTTTTTATGAATTATAAAGTTGTGGGTCTTTGAACGTAATGTATCAGATTTCCTTCCAAGTCTCTGAAGAAAAATGTTTTGACTCCTTTTGCATTTTCAGATAACTCTTTTTCGATATTTAAATCTTTTTCTAATCTCTTGTATTCAGCTTCAATGTTATCACTGCCAAAGGCAATATGTCTTATGCCTTGGTGCTTGTTACTATATTTATCATTTTCTGATTCTGCAGGATATATCTCCAACAATCCGACATCAGGAAATTTCAATATGAAAGTAGGTTTATCTTTTTTGTTGTCATAAACTACTTCCAAGTTGAAGTAGTTAACATACCAGTCTTTTAAGGATACAGTGTCTCTGGCGCATATACCTATATGTTCTAAGCAAAACATTAGCTAAAGACCTCCCAAACAATACAATTTATCTTTGAACCCTGCCGGATGCGTCGCCTTTCATAAGGGCTTTGACTTCTTCTATAGACATGGCATTAAAGTCTCCTTCAACTGTATGCTTTAAGCAAGAAGCAGCTACAGCAAATTCAAGTGCAGACTGGTTATCCATACCGGAGGCAAGTCCGTATATCAGTCCACCGCCAAAGGAATCGCCTCCGCCTACACGGTCAACAATGTGGATATCATATTTCTTTGACTTATAGTAGTTCTTGCCATCGAAGAGCATTCCGGACCATCCATTATCAGAGGCCGAATAGCTTTCTCTCAAGGTTATGGCAACATACTTGAGGCCAAATCTATCATATAGTTCCTTTGCTACCTTCTTATACCCAGCATCACAAAGCTTACCTTCGGTTACATCGCTTTCTGAGGCTTTTATGCCGAATACTTTTTCTGCATCTTCTTCATTGGCGACTACCACATCACAGTATTTAACAAGTTCGGCCATTACCTTACCCGCTTTTTCTGTGCTCCATAATTTTTTTCTGTAGTTTAAATCAACACTGACAGTTATACCGGCCTCTTTAGCAGCCTTAAGTGCATCGAGAGTTATCTCTGCGCATTCATCGGAAAGTGCTGGAGTTATACCAGTGAAGTGGAACCACTCTGCCCCTTCAAATATTTTTTTCCAGTCAAAGTCTTCCCTTCTAGCATCAGCTATGGCTGAGTGTGCCCGGTCATATATTACTTTTGATGCTCTTTGTGAAGCTCCTTTTTCACAGAAATATATACCGATTCTGTCGCCTCCACGAACAACATAATCTGTTTTAATCCCGACTCTTCTCAACTCATTTACTGCAGCTTGCCCTATTTCATGGGTAGGGAGCTTTGTAACATAATAAGTATCTAATCCATAGTTCGAAAGGGAAGCTGCTACATTTGCTTCGCCTCCTGCAAATAGCACATTAAATTCCTTAGATTGGATGAATCTTTCATACCCCATAGGGGAAAGTCTAAGCATTATTTCTCCGAAAGTTATAAATTTGCCCATTACTAAACCCCCTATTTTTTATATTTTACTACTTCTTCAACGAATTTTTCAGCAGTTCTTGTTATAGATTCATAATCCCCTGCTTTGGCACCCTTTGTAAGGTTGCTTCCTGTGGCAACAGCTATTGCCCCTGCTTCGAACCAATCTTTAACATTGCCAACATCTACTCCTCCGGTAGGCATAAAATTGGCATAAGGAAGCGGTCCCTTAAAGGCCTTTATGATAGAAGGACCAAAGGCGCTTCCAGGGAAAAGCTTTAATATCTCTGCACCATATTCCATGGCTTCAATAGCTTCTTTTACTGTCATTACTCCGGGCATGGAAGGTATTCGATAACGGTTGCATATTTTCAAGGTTTCAATATTCAAATTTGGACTAATGATATATTGAGCTCCAGCAAGTATGCAAGACCTTGCCGTTTCAGGATCCAATACCGTGCCTGCGCCAATTAGAATATCTTCATTTTTATAGTTTTCAGATATTTCTTTTATAATATCTAGAGCTCCTGGCACTGTCATTGTTATTTCAATGGCTTTGATGCCGCCTTTTTTTATAGCATCAACAATTTTAATACCTTGCTCTTTGCTTTCTGTTCGTACAACAGCAACGATACCAAGTTCCGAAATTTTCTGTATGGTTTCAATTCTTTTCATTACATTTCCTCCTAAATAAATACTAAGCGTATCACTTTATGAAACAAAGTTTTAGGTAATGGACATTTTAAAAGAATTGACTAGTCAATTCTGTATCGTATTGTGAAACTGCGTATCATAATATAAACTATTCTATTTTGCATTAAAAAATCCTGCTAATTTGAAATAATAAATTTTATTTTTTTAAGTAACCCATATGATAGGATATCTCGCCTGCAGTATTCAGAATATCATCAACAAGCGCCTGAACACGGTCCTCAGTAACCTTGAATATAGGACCTGATATGCTTATGGCAGCTATAACATTATGATGCATATCAAATATGGGAGCTGCAACGCATCTGACCCCATCTTCATGTTCAATATTATCTATTGCATAGCCGTTATTTCTTATTTGTTCAAGGTGCTTCTTCATATCTTCTATGTTTGTTATAGTATTCGGAGTATATGCGCGCATCTCTTTCGATTTAAGGATGGCTTCAGACTGAGATTCAGGCATCCATGCAAGAAAGATCTTGCCTACTCCGGTGCAATGAAGAGCAGCTCTTTTTCCTATTTGCGAATACATTCTTATAGTGTTTTCGGGGCTTTCAACTTTATCAATATATACTGCCTCGGTATCATCAAGTATAGCGAGATGGACAACCTCTTTTACCTTATAAGACAATGCTTCTATATATGGCTTTGCAACAAGCCTTACATCCATCCTGTCAAGTATAGAACTTCCAAGATACAATATTTTCATACCAAGGCAGTACCTATCGGTATTTGTATCCTTTGAAACGTACCCCTTGGACATAAGCGTACTCAATAGCCTGTGCACAGTGCTTTTATGAAGCCCAGTCGCGGTTGCAAGTTGAGTGACGCCACATCCTTTTTGCTCCTTAGCAAGCTCTTCCAGTATTGAAAGAGACCTGGATACTGCCTGAACAGAAGATTCCTCGCGATTAATCATATATATATTCCTCCATGGATATTTATTTTTTGATAAGCTATGGTATGTTTGATTAAATATTTTACATTTGTATAATAACATATTTTTTTAATATTGTAATTATATTGCAGCTCGAAACTTCAATAGCAGCATAATCTATTGGCCAAAACGGCAATTATCTGAATATATGATTTCTAAATATCATATTTGAATGCTTTTGAACAAAAATATTATACATTAAATTAATTACAAAAATCAGTATATAAAAAATATTTTAGCCGCTGCAGGATTTTAAAAAGAAGCGACGAATTATATAAATATGGAAACGGCGTATCATAATATGAAACAAAAAATATATCGGGAGGAATGTTTATGGCGTATATAAACATGAGCTGCGGCCAGACATTTCTGTCCCCGTCAGCCTTAAGGAGAATGGGGCAGCAGGTCAACCAGCCTATTTATTACCCGGCTTATTATGAGGC
>JBLNDG010000196.1:0-26414 GCA_050261415.1 Caulobacteraceae bacterium
AAATTCTTCTTCCAGATATTCCAAGCAAATCTTTTCCATTTTTTTAGATACGTTGAAATCACTGCCTTATAAGGCAACATTTTTGCTCAAAAAATTTATACTTTCTTATACAATAAAAAAAGACAGCCCTTCGGGCTGCCGTTTTTAGTAGTTCAAAGTGATAATCTTTCTGTTTGCATTTATATCTGCGTCATCCAGGACATCGATATTTTCAAGAGCTTTACCCGTACCTATCGCAACACAGGATATTGCATCCTGTGCAACATATACCGGAATGCCTGTCCTTTTGCTGATCAATTGGTCAAGTCCGTTAAGCAGCGAACCCCCGCCTGTCATTACGATTCCCCTGTCACTTATATCCGCAGACAGCTCAGGAGGAGTTCTTTCCAGAACTGAGTGTACAGCATCCGCTATAGCAGAAACCGGTTCTGTCAATGCTTCCAACATCTCATCGGAATTGACCTCTATGGTTTTTGGAAGTCCTGATATAAGATTCCTGCCCCTGACTTCAACCTTTACCTGCTCTTCCCTTGGGAAAGCAGTTCCGACATTTATCTTCAATTCCTCGGCAGTTCTTTCACCGACCATTATATTGTGCTTCTTTCTCATATACCTTACAATTGCTTCATCAAACTTGTCTCCGGCAACCTTTATGGAAGTCGCCACAACAATACCTCCCAGTGAAATAACTGCAATATCGGTAGTTCCACCGCCAATGTCTATTACCATGTTACCGCTTGCTTTTGAAATATCGAGGCCGGCTCCTATGGCTGCCGCAATAGGCTCCTCTATAAGACGGGTTGATCTTGCGCCTGCATTGTTTGCAGCATCAATAACCGCTCTTTTTTCTACTTCTGTTACACCACTTGGTACGCATACAACCATTCTGGGCTTAAAAAGCCTTCTTCGTCCGATTGCTTTATCTATGAAATATCTGAGCATTTTCTCAGTTACGTCATAATCTGAAATAACGCCTTCCCTAAGAGGCCTTATAGCAACTATATTGCCTGGTGTCCTACCAAGCATCAGTCTGGCATCTTCACCTACTGCCAATATTTTATTGGTATTCCTGTCGATAGCAACTACCGATGGCTCTCTAAGCACGATGCCCTTTCCCTTTATGTATACCAAAACACTGGCCGTTCCCAAGTCAATACCGATATCCTGTCCTCCGAACATTTTCCTACCTCCATAATATTTAAAAACTGTATATATTGTTATTGAACACAAATACCCCACTATAAATGTTTTCTGCGTTCAATATATTCTATAAAAAATGTAAAATTCCTGCAAAAATCGATATTTTACAGTAAAAAGACATATAATTTGTTACAAAATTCGAGTTTTGCCAATTAACATTACTTTTTGAAGCCTTGTCCACACCTTTACAGTGCTTAACCATAGCAATCTATAAAAAATTACCAGCTCGTCTTAATTATAATTTATATGTTCCCAAATAACAAGCTCCGGCAACCACAAAGTGCAAACAGTTCTACGCTTCTGCACCAATAATTGCTGGAGCTTGAATTTTGGTTCCACTACAGGCTTATGGACTGGTATTTCATCTTTGTTGCCCTTCCGCCTCTTATATGTCTTTCTGCCTTGTTCTGATCCATTATTTCTTTAACCTGAAGTGCCACACTGGGATTTATTCTCGGAAGTCTTTCTGTGACATCTTTATGTACTGTACTTTTACTTACCCCGAAAATTTTTGCTGCATCTCTAACTGTTGTCTTGCTGCTTATTATATATTTCGCAATTTCCAATGCTCTTTCTTCGATATAATCCTTCAATTACTACTACCCCCTTATTGGTGTCTTTTTACATTAATATGCAGTTTTTTTGCTAATTAGAACCAATCGTGCAAGCCATAATTTCCAAAAACGTCCTATCTTTTCAAGGATTGCTTTGGCAAATACCTTTTGGGATCCATACTCTTCTCATCCTTCAGCACTTCAAAATGCAGGTGCGGATCATCAGCAATTTCATACAGCGCGGTCTTTCCTACACCGCTTATTACATCGCCCTTTTTCACCTTCTGTCCCACACTTACCATATCAAGGGTTGACAGGTTGCTATACTTCGTATATGAATTTCCACCGTGATTAATTATTATGGTCAACCCCAGCTCCGGGTCATTTGTAACTTTTTCTACAACCCCATCCATAGCTGCCCTTACAGGGCTGCCTTCGTCTGCCTTGATGTCGATCCCTAAATGAGTTGTCCATTGGTCGAGGGTTTTTGAATAAATCAGTGCATCATCTGAGAATTCGGTATATGCCGTACCAAACACAGGTACTACCATAGTTTCCATCTTGGGTTCTTCCATTTTTATTGCTGAAATTGTTTTTTCACCGCTGCCTGATTTGTTTCCCTCAGGTTTGGCAGCTGTATTTTTAACATCCTGCCCGCCGGTTGCAACTTTTGTACTGGTACTGTTCAATACTTCCTCAGCATCCCCGGCAGTTCCGCTTTTATCCTCTACATTATCTTTAATTATCTCTACTTCAGGATCTGCAGAAGCTTCTTCATCAGTGAGCTCATCAAAGTTCTTCTGAAACTCAATCTGCGCCCTTTTATCCTCAAGATAGCTCCTGTACCGCCATGCCCCGCCCGCCAAAAGCAGTGCAACAGCTAAAAAAACAATAAAATATATATACCTGTTTCTAAATTGGCTGTTAAATTTCATAATTTCCACCTCCGCTTGTATTATTTCCAATATTTTTTAAAATAATGCAAGCCGGAGATATATTTTTTTCTATTTTCCCAGTATTATTTTGCTGTTTTCCTGCAAATCCTTGGCATATACAATATCTACCCCCTGGTAGTAATGCTTGATTATTTCCTTGTAGTCACTGCCGTTTTTCGCCATGCCGTCAGCACCATATTGGCTCAAACCTATGCCATGTCCGTTTCCTATCACAGTGAATACTATTGAATTCCCTATTATCTTGAAATTGAAGTTGGAAGAATTCAGACCCAGGATGGCTCTTACCTCGGTGCCTTTAAACGTCTTGTTTCCTATTTTTATCTTTGTTATTCTTCCGCCCTCGCTTCTCTCAAGTATCTCTATATCGTTCTTGATATTCTTCTTGCTTAACTTGATGGAAGAGTCCGCTTTTCTTATACTTTGTATGAAATCGTCAATACCGACTTCCTGCTGTGTCACATACTTTGGCGAATGCTCCTCATACTGGCTCATTACACTTCTTAAGTAAGGAATCTTATTCTGCCAGACATCCTCTGAATTCTCGGTCTTGCCGCCGCTCGTAGAGTGAAATACAGCATCAATAAGCTTGCCGTTATATGTTATTACTTCTCCCGCCGTATCATATACTGCGCTTTTGAGCTTTTTCAGATCCTTCTTGACAGTAGTCGGGTTTCTGTATGCCTGGCAATGGGTGGAATCGGTGCAGATGTCCGCTCCCGGGTGTTTGCTGCAGCCGTCTCCCCCGAACTGTGGTATTCTAAGTAGTGTGTATGTCCTGGCTGCCAGGGCTTGAGCCTTTAATGCCTCTATATCAAAACTTGCAGGCATTTCCCCCGCTACAACGCCTAATATATAATCCTCCAGATTCATCTTCACAATTTTATCCAAATCAGTCATATAAACGTTTATTTCCAAATCAAATTCAGGTCTCGCATCTTTCTTTGCTTTTTCCTGTCTGTCCTTAATGAGCATCAAAGGAATAGCAAAAAGTAAAAGCATCAATACCAAAATAGCCGCACCAAGCCTTTTCATAAGCCGCCCCTCCCCCCGGCAGCTATGAATGGTTGCTGCCCTTATAATTCTATTTAAGAAGCAGCGCTTATATGTCTGTGAGTTTAATAGATATGTCGTGAAAAAGATAGAATGCGCACTGACGTACGCGGCAATAGGCGATTGGCAATAGGCAATAGGATTTCAGGGATGGGCTTCGAAGCCCTGCTTGAACCCATTGCCCATAGCCCGAAGATTGCTTATTCTTCTGCCCTTTTTATCAATGCTCCGAGCTTTTGGAGCTTCTCCTCTATTTTTATGTAACCTCTGTCAATATGGTATATATCTGAAATTTCTGTTCCGCCTTCTGCGCACAAGCCTGCGATAGTCAGGGCAGCCCCTGCCCGCAGGTCGGTTGCCTTTACCTTTGCTCCGCTGAGCTTGTCACAGCCTTCTATTATTGCGCTTCTGCCATCTACCTTTATTTTTGCCCCCATGAGCTTCAGTTCATTGATATGCATGAATCTGTTTTCAAATACCGTTTCGGTTGCTATACTTGTTCCATTTGATATACACATGGCAGTCATCATCTGAGACTGCATATCTGTGGGAAACCCAGGGTAAGGCATGGTCTTTATATCCACGGAGTTCAACCTGCCCGTCGCTTTCACCCTGATTGACCGTTCATATTCATGCACTTCTGCGCCCATTTCCTTAAGCTTTGCAGTCACCGGCTTCAAATGCTCAGTTACGACACCGTCCACCACAACATCCCCTCCTGTGGCAGCCGCTGCTATCATATATGTACCCGCTTCGATCCTATCCGGTATTGCTACATGTGTAGTCCCCTTTAAATCCTTTACACCCTCTATCCTGATAGTATCCGTTCCGGCACCTTTAATGCATCCGCCCATTTTATTCAAAAAATTTGCCAGGTCAACTATTTCAGGTTCCTCAGCCGCATTCTCAATAACGGTTATCCCTTCTGCCAGACAAGCTGCCATCATCAGGTTTTCTGTGGCTCCCACACTTGGAAAGTCGAGATATATTGTATCACCCTTAAGTTTATCGGCATAGGCTTCTATATATCCGTGTCCTAAGGTAATGCTTGCCCCCATGATTGAAAACCCCTTGAGGTGCAGATCAATTGGCCTGGTTCCTATGGCACATCCGCCCGGCAATGATATTTTAACCTTTCCTATCCTGGCCAGCATGGGCCCCATTATCAGGAACGAAGCCCTCATTTTGCGGATCAATTCATAGGTTGCTTCGTAATTTTTAATTTCTGCTGCTGTAATTGCCAGCCTGTTATTTTGTCTTTCTATTTCAACGCCTATGGATTTTGTTACTTCCTCCATTATCCCGACATCATCAAGATAAGGTACCTCTTTTAAAATACACTTCTCACCGGTAAGCAACGATGCTGCCATAATGGGAAGTATGGCGTTTTTTGCGCAGTTTACCTTCACTGTGCCTTTAAGGGCACATCTATCTTCTATAATTAATTTAGCCAAAACTTTTCCTCCTATGGATACTGTTCAACATATTTTACCCTTTGAAATCAGCATATGTGACCCTTTTAGTATTCCATTGGAATCAACGGTGTGCCAATCCAAATATACGTCTTATTATCATAAGGGCTATACCTAATAGCTACCTGCAAATTTATCCTTTTCCGGTCGGATAGAATATAGCCTCCGACACTGCTGCTGAATGCAGATATACTTTTCATATCGTCATTATCAATCCCTTCAACCTTTTCCGCATTTATGGATTGAAGGGCCATGTGTGCCGCTTTTTCTACTTCCCTTTCGTTCAATTTGCCTTTATATGTACCGATTATGCAGCTGCTGTAATTTATGTAGCTTTCATCTACCGGGATGATTGTGGTTATGAAGTCCTTTTCAGCTTTTAAATCCGTGCAGTTTTTATCCATGGAGACATCTATCACAATATAAGTTTCTCCGGCTTTATCCTTTTTAGCCGACTCTACGGCAACATTGTATGACTTATTCCCCTTTGAGCCGTAAAGCACTATTTTATTCAGCTGCTCATTATTCTCAACATTTTTTACCACTGTTTCCTTATCTGGATTTATAAGTCCGATAACCCTGTCCATTTCTGCCTCAACCTGTTTTATGCTTAGAAACTCATCATTTAGTTTGGTCCAACAGCTTATTGTACTTTCCAATACTTCAGCCTTGGTACTTTCAAAGGATGTCATCAAGGCTTCCTCTTCGCTCAGTACGGCACTTGGAGCCGCTGCTGCCTCGGAGTCTCCCGTGATAAATAAAACACAAAAAAGAAGCAATAATACCCTTTTTTTCATATGCACGCCTCCCATACTTTCGTTTAAATTATTGCCTCCTTGGTGGATTTATATTCAATTTTTATAAAAATGAAAGGACCAGCTGTTGTGAAACAACCGGTCCTTGTTTGGGGTCTCAAATATTATTTTCAAAAAATATTATACATCCATTACCTTGAGGTTTTCCGATATTTTGAGCTCTGCTTCCGTAGCATTTATGACTTCCTCCACTGTGGTTTCCGGAGCCAATTCTGTAAGCAGCAGTCCATTTGGAGTTACTTCAATTACTCCCATATCGGTAACAATAAGATCAACTTCGCCTTCAGCAGTCAGCGGTAAAGTGCATTTTTTAAGTATTTTGGGTTCTCCCTTTGCGGTATGTTCCATTGCAATAATAACCTTTTTTGCACCGGCTACAAGGTCCATTGCCCCTCCCATGCCGGGTACAAGCTTGCCGGGAATCATCCAATTGGCAAGATTTCCGTTCTGGTCTACCTGGAGTGCTCCCAGTACAGTAATATCCAGGTGTCCGCCCCTTATTATCGTAAATGACATAGCGCTGTCGAAAAACGCACCGCCAGGTACTACACTTGACGGCAGCCCCCCTGCATTTACGATATCCGGGTCTTCCTGTCCCGGCTCCGGAGATGGTCCCAATCCTATAAAACCATTCTCGGAATGAAGCATTATATCAATCCCTTCAGGGATATAATTAGCAACCAGTGTAGGCATTCCAATGCCGAGATTGACTAGATTTCCGTCTTTAAGCTCTTTTGCCACTCTTTTGACAATTACTTCTCTTTTTCTGTCTTTATCCTGAATCACTAAATTCACTCCTCTACATTATTTGGGCAATAGGTCATAGGCAATGGGCAATGGATAAAGATAATGCTTCGAAGCCCTTCTGAATCCTATCGCCTCGCGCCTCTTGCCTCGTGCCTGACTACAAAGACCCGCTTATTAGGTTATTGCGTAATAATATCAACAAAAATGGATGGTGTCATTACATCTGTCTGGCTAAGTTCCCCGACCTCCACAATCTTTTCCGCTTCAACAATAACAATATCGGCAGCAGTAGCCATGAGCGGGTTGAAATTCCTTGTTGCCTTGTTGTAATAAATATTACCCTTCTTATCTACTATACTTCCTCTTAGAAGTGCTATATCAGCTTTTAATGGAAGTTCAAGCAGGTAATCCTTGCCGTCTATTTTTATCTTCTGTTTTCCTTCTTCAACTACTGTTCCTATACCAGTATGAGTAAGGATTCCTCCAAGTCCCGCGCCTGCAGCTCTGATCCTTTCTGCAAGAGTTCCCTGCGGTACCAGCACTACTTCCAATTCTCCGGCATTCATTTGCCTTCCTGTTTCTGGATTTGTACCTACATGGGATACAATCGCCTTCTTTATTACCTTGTTTACTACCCATTTGCCGACTCCCTTATCCGGGAACGCAGTATCATTGCAGATAAGTGTCAGATTTTTTATTCCCTTTGCAATAACAGCGTCGATGAGTTTTTCAGGTGTGCCTGCAGCTATGAATCCCCCTACCGCAACTGTCATTCCGTCCTTGATATAGCTTACCGCTTCATCGATAGTCTTAATTTTGTTCACAACTCCACCTCCAAAGTATTAAAGCTAAAACATAATTTCTCTTGTTAAAAATATAGCAAGTTATATGCCAACTGCAAAAAACTTGGGATTCAATAGAAAAACACTCATTTCTCAATGAGTGTCTCAAATTTCTTTGTAAAATTGTTCCGGATACAGCCTAAATTTCGGCACCGTAGATCCTGGTAAAGAGGTCCATTACATTGTGATTTCAAACAGATTCTGAGAAAAGGCCTTACGATTTTGGGCAATCCCAGAAAGCTGCCGATTATTCGGCGCTATTACGCCTGCTCCTCCGGTCTAAAATCCTCCGGCCTGATTTTTGTTACTCCAAAATGATAAAGGATACTGTCGGCAATTCGTCTTGATGCGTGTCCATCACCGTAAGGGTTAACTGCATTAGCCATTCTAGTATACTCGTCCTTATCCGTAAGCAGCATCTCAGCCAGCTTGAATATATCCTGTTCCTCAACTCCTGCAAGCTTTAATGTACCAAACTTTATAGCCTCCGGTCTTTCAGTTTCACGTCTTAATACCAGAACCGGCTTTCCGAGGGAGGGTGCTTCCTCCTGAAGTCCGCCCGAGTCAGTCAGCACCAGATAGCACCTATCCATAAGATTATGCATTTCATCAACATCCAGCGGGTCCAAAAGATGTACTCTCGGGACACCGCCAAGTATGCTGAAAACAGTTTCCCTTACAGCGGGATTCTTATGCACTGCATATACAATCTCTACATCCTCAAATCCATTTGCAATCCTTTTTAACGCATTACATATGTTTGCAAGCGGCTGTCCCAGGTTTTCCCTTCTGTGGGCAGTAACCATGATTATTCTCTTTCTGTTGTAATCAATTTTCCTTAGCTCCTCACTGTAAAACTGAAAATCCTTGTTTACAGTTGTCTTTAATGCATCTATGGCAGTATTCCCAGTCACATATATATTAGCTTCCTGAATTCCTTCTCTCAAGAGGTTTTCTTTTGAGTTCGAGGTAGGTGAAAAATGCACATCTGCTATGGCACCGGTCAGCTTCCGGTTCATCTCCTCCGGGTATGGGAAATACTTGTTGAAGGTTCTGAGCCCGGCTTCAACATGGCCTACCTGCACCTTATTGTAAAAAGCTGCAAGGGATCCTACAAAAGTCGTAGTTGTATCCCCATGTACAAGTATGATATCAGGGCTGACTTCCCTTACAACCTTTTCAAGCCCTGAAAGCGCATTTATAGTTATATCGGTAAGGGTCTGCCTGTCCTTCATAATATCAAGATCGAACTCAGGCCTGATATCAAATATATTGAGCACCTGGTCAAGCATATCCCTGTGCTGTGCAGTTACACAGACATAAGCTTCAAATCTGTTATCATCCTTTAAGGTTTTGACAAGGGGAGCCATTTTAATCGCTTCCGGCCTTGTCCCGAATATAGATAATACTTTTATCAAATTCTCATCTCCTTGCAGATACTAAATAAAGCAATGGTGAGATATGATATCAATCATGCTCTCACCATACTAATGCAAAATATTCCGTAAAACACTATATTTGAGACATTGAAGAATAGTTGCCGTTATAAATCAGCTTTTTTGCCTCTTCGCTCTATCTCTATGAGTCTTAAGTACTTTACCCCCATAGAGGCCAAGAGAAAAACCGCAAATACCAGAACAAATGCAACCTTCAAAGTCACCTCAACCAGTGCCACTGCACTGAATCCCAAAACAGCACTTATACTGTACAGTGTAAGCACTGCCTGTTTTTGACTCATTCCCGCATCCAAAAGCTTATGATGCAGATGTCCCTTGTCGGCTTCCATCATTGATTTACCGCTTAAAGCCCTTCTTATCATGGCAAAAAGTGTATCAAATATCGGCAGCCCTATTGCAAAAATAGGTACAAGTATCGATAAGGCAGCTGCGCCTTTCAAAACACCCATTACTGATATAACTGAGAGCATATAGCCGAGGAATAACGCACCGGTATCACCCATAAATATTTTTGCCGGATTGAAATTGTACGGCAAAAATCCTATGGTAGCTCCTGCCAGTATGGCAGCAAGCATAGCGGCAAAAATCTGACCGTTGCTTACAGCAGCAATTAAAAGTGTAACAGCGGATATCGTAGATATTCCGGCTGCCAATCCATCAAGGCCGTCAACAAGATTTATTGCATTGGTTACTCCCACTATCCAGAAAATTGTAAGCGGGTATGACCAAATTCCGAACTTGATATATTCAGAACCCTTGAGTATAAAATACAAGGGATTGGTTACGGAGTTTATCCTTATACCGCTATATACAGCAACCGATGCTGCCACAATCTGGACTATGAATTTGAATTTAGCCGGAAGAGGGTTTATATCATCAAAGAACCCCATAACTACGATAATTCCGGCACCGGTAAGTACTCCCAGCATTTTTATAATTCCGGCACCGGTATGCACCTCTAGCATATTTAAATTTATATCAGTGTAGTATAATAATCCTGCCATGAACCCAAGAAAGATTGCAAGGCCACCCAAAAGCGGAGTTGGAACCTTGTGCACTCTCCTATCGTCTTTAGGGACATCTATAGCACCCACCAGCTTTGCCAGTCTCATTACAAGAGGTGTGGCTATGTAAGCCACCAAGACGGCAATCAGGAATGCTATAAAGGCCTTTACCATTTTATCACTCCCAAGTATGAATATTTTCATTTGTGCCCCAAAATATATCCAAATGATGCGTATGGCACCTTGTTTCATAAAATTCCTAGCCATACACTTTTTGTCATCCCATAAACTATATTTTACATTAAGCAAAAAATATTGTCAAACTAACGTTTCCAGCTATTTTCATGCTTCTGACTTTATCTTTCCCACATAATTTTAAATTTAAAACAATATGTTCGGCAGAAGCAATATTCAGACTCAAGACCCGAGACGCGAGACTCGAGAAAGCCATGGTATTCCTTAAAAGTTAAGAATCGAAAACCACGGAACACACGGATTTTTCACGGAATTCCTGCGGAATTGCACGGTAACTCATATTATTTCCCCGCCGTGTCTTCAGTGTTACCCGTTTCTTATGTCGCATTCTATCTTTTTCACAATTTCTATTCCGGATTCCCTTAAGAGATCTTTTGAAAGTTGATCATTGTAATCTTCCCTTAATATGATCCTTTTTATACCTGCATTGATTATCATTTTGGTGCAAAGTATGCAAGGTGACAAAGTTGTATATATAGTGCTTCCCTCTATCGCAACGCCAAAAACTGCCGCCTGGATGATAGCATTCTGTTCCGCATGCAATCCCCTGCATAGCTCATGTCTCTCTCCGGAGGGTATATTGAGGTTTTCTCTGAGACAGCCTGTTTCTCCGCAGTGTTTAATGCCTTTTGGCGCACCGTTATAGCCGGTCGAAAGTATACGATTGTCTTTTACTATTACAGCGCCGACTTTTCTTCTTTCACAGGTTGAACGTTTTTTGACGACCTCTGCAATTTCCATAAAATACTCATCCCAGTTAGGACGCATTAACCTTGCCCCCTTTATGTGCACTGATTTTTTACCCGGCAGCTCTTTATTTTGTACCGAAGAGCCTATCCCCTGCATCGCCAAGTCCGGGCACTATGTAACCATGTTCATTCAGCTTCTCGTCAACTGCAGCTACGTATATTTCAACATCGGGATGCGCGTTTGCAACTGTCTTGATTCCTTCCGGAGCAGCAATAAGATTAACGAGCTTAATACTTTTTGCGCCCTTTTCCTTAAGGAAGGATATGGCTGCTGCCGCAGAACCGCCGGTAGCAAGCATTGGATCAAGCACTATAAGATCTCTTTCCGCAACATCTGAAGGCAGCTTGCAGTAATATTCCACCGGTTTCAATGTTTCCGGATCCCTGTAAAGTCCGATATGTCCAACCTTTGCTGCGGGTATCAGCCTTAACATTCCGTCCACCATACCAAGTCCGGCTCTCAGTATCGGTACTATTCCCAGTTTTTTCCCTGCAATAACCTTTGATTTGGTTTTGCATATGGGTGTTTCTATTTCTGTTTGTTCAACAGTAAGGTTCCTGGTTACCTCATAACCCATCAGTAATGCCAATTCCTCAACCAATTCCCTGAATTCCTTTACTCCGGTATTCTTATCCCTGAGTATCGTCAGCTTATGCTGAATAAGCGGGTGCTCCATAACTGTTACATTTTTGTACTTCTCCATTACATTTCCTCCTAAAGGTGATTTTTACTTAATACTTATTTGTAATATTTTTCTTCAATTTTTGCTATTTTGTCAACTCTTCGGCCGTGTCTTCCTCCCTGGAAATCGGTATTCAGCCATATTTCAACTATCATCTTGGCAAGTTCCACTCCTATGACTCTTTCCCCCAATGCCAGCACATTGGCATCATTGTGTTCCCTGGATGCCTTTGCTGAAAAGCAGTCGCCGCATAGTGCCGCTCTTATTCCCGGCACTTTGTTTGCTGAAATGGATATGCCAATGCCTGTACCGCAGCATATTATTCCCTTGTCAAAAGCTCCCCCGGCTACCGCTTCACCTACCGCCTGTCCAATGTCCGGATAATCCACAGCTTCTGTAGTAAAACATCCCAAGTCCTCAAATTCAATGCCCTTTTGTTCCAGAAACTTCTTTATTTCATTTTTCAGCATAAAACCGCCGTGGTCGCTTCCAAGTGCAATCCTCATATCATATGTCTCCTTTCGTCTTAAGTTTTTCAATAAGTATCTCAAGCTTGCCCATAATATCGTTCCTGCAGGAAATGTAAGTCTCCAGGTCACCGCCGAAAGGGTCTTCAACATCAGCGCATGCTGTTTCTCCGCAGTATTCCTTAAGAGTGAATATCTTGCCTGCCGCTTCCGGTTTCATCCTGCAAAGGTGCCTTTTATGGGCTGCAGTCATTGTCAATATCAGGTCTGCTTTGTCAATAATCTCTTCATTTACAAGGCTTGCACAGTGCTGGGACAAATCAATACCCAAAGCAGCAAGAGCCTGAATGGCATTATGAGAAGCAGGCATTCCGGGAAAGGCGGAAGTTCCTGCCGAGTTCGCAATATACCGGGACGCCAGGCCTTCCCTTTCAAGGATATGCCTTAACAGTGCCTCAGCCATACTGCTCCTGCATGTATTACCTGTACATACGAATAAAATGTTTTTCATAGCCTACACCTCTATTATGTTGAACCCTGCCGCTTTCTTCATCCTGTTCATTACAGCCATACCTATGTACTTCTCGTCAAGTGCCTCTGCAAATATTATATCTACTCCGATTTTATCAAACTCTCTGAGTTTTTCAAAAACATTGGATGCAATGTCCTCGGCATGGTTTCTGCTTCCCAATGAAAGAACATGACAATCCTTGTAGAAATCCTTTGTCTCATCCGACGCCAGTACTCCTACCCTCAAACCCTTATCCCGGTTTTCTCTGACCAACTGTTGTATATGTTCCTTTATCCTTTGAAGCTCCCCTTTTATTATAATCATTTCTGCCTCGGGAGCATAATGGGTATATTTCATCCCCGGTGCCTTAGGTATGGTCTTTTCATCAACAATACCCCGGTCTATCGAGACATTCCCCAATATTTCCTTCAGCTCTTCAAAGGTAATTCCTCCGGGCCTCAAGATCACCGGGATATCTCCCGACAAATCAAGTACGGTAGATTCTACTCCGATCCGGCTTTTGCTGCCGCATAATATTATGTCGACTCTTCCCTCCAGATCGTCTATAACATGCTCCGGGAGCGTGGGACTTGGTTTCCCTGATAAATTGGCACTTGGCGCTGCAATAGGAAGCTCGCTTCTTTTGATCAGCTCCAGTGCAATTGCATTGTCAGGCATTCTTATCGCAACGGTATCAAGCCCGGCTGTTACTTCCGGGGGTACCTTCCCGGATTTTTTAAAAATCAGGGTCAGCGGACCCGGCCAATATTTATTAATCAGCAGCTTTGCCCTATCGTCCAAGGGTTTGCCGATCAGGTACAACAGCATATCCATGCAGCTTATATGTACAATTAGGGGATTGTCACTGGGTCTGCCTTTGGCGGTGAATATCCCCTTGACCGCTTCGCCGGAGAGCGCATTGGCTCCCAGTCCGTATACTGTTTCTGTAGGAAATACAACCGTACCGCCGTTTCTTATAACCTCCGCAGCTGAGTCTATTATTTCAGTTTCTATATTGTTCTCATCCAGGTAATATACTTTCGTATTCAAAATGTCTCCTCCATTGAACATAGCTTATATATCAAATATTATTGGTCACAATGCCAATAATTAGTCACTAGCAACTAATAATGCAAAATGGCTATATATATCGTAAAAAAGATTAAATGCGACATAAGGAACGGGTAACACTGAATACACGGAAGCCCACTGAAGACACGGCGGGGAAATAATATGAGTTACCGTGCAATTCCGCAGGAATTCCGTGAAAAGTCCGTGTGTTCCGTGGTTTTCGTTTCTGCACCCGTAGGGGATACCCTAGCTTCCCCGTGCCTCGTGCCACGAGCCGCGAGCCGCGCGCCTTGTATAACAAAATAAAAAGCCTGCCTATGCTAAATACATAATAACACAGCAGGCAGGCATATACAACTTTATGAACCCTTTTTTAGATTTTACTTGACAAAATAATCCCGCACATTATCCCTACAATCATCCCTATAGTAGAAATCCTTCCCTTATAAATATTTTGGGTCTTTGGTATTAATTCTCCACAGGTTATGTAAAGCATTGCACCCCCCGCAAAGCTCAGGCAAACACAAATAAGCGTATGTGATATCTCTCCGAGCAGTTCCCCTATAAGTGCGCCAATTCCCATCGGAATACCGGCCAGTATTGTATAAGCAAGTATCTTAATCCTGTTTATACCGCCCATTTTTAAGGGAGCCGCCATTGCTATCCCTTCAGGCATATCATGTATACCAATTACTATGGCAAGACCCAATCCTAAATAATCGTTGGCAGCAAAACCGGAGCCCACTGCCAGTCCTTCGGGGAAATTGTGTATCGCAATTCCTATTCCAAGCAATATCCCGCTTCTGACAAGGTTAAAATCCTCACTATACTTATGACTTACCTGATCAGGTATAAAATGCTCCACGACCAGTATCATCCCAACTCCAAGAATTATACCCAGCAGACTGATTTCTACACCTGCCAGTCCGAAAGCTTCGGGGAGCAGATCAAAGCATACCACTGATATCATAATTCCGCTTGTAAACCCCAGCAGCACGGCCATGAACCTTTTGGTCGGATTTCTAAGAAAAAGCGTCAGGACCCCTCCCAATCCCGTACCGATCATTCCGCATAAAAAACCTATTGTTGTAACTGCAAGCACCCTACTCACCATATTGCCCCCATTTCAACGGTTAAAAATACCTAGCATTCCCTATTAATATATTCACTGCAGTCATTAATAGAACAGCTGCACCGGGCAATAAGCAATTAGCACGAGTTATACGGTTTAGGGGTACGGATACCACGGAACACACGGATTCTCCACAGAATTACACTATAAATATTATATTTATAACGTTATATTAGTGAATTTCGATACTTGCCTGATTATCATTAATTATTTATATACTAAAACTTTTTTCTTCGCCGTGTATTCAGTGGAATTCAGTGTATTCAGTGTTACCCGTTCTTACATCGCATTCTTTAAATTTTCTGCCTGGGCACTTGTTATCAGCGCATCTATCATTTCATCCAGGTCTCCGTCAAGGAATGCATCCAACTGATAAAGGGTCAAGCCTATTCTATGATCTGTAACCCTTCCCTGCGGGAAGTTGTATGTCCGTATTCTTTCACTTCTGTCACCAGTACCTACCTGACTTTTTCTATCACTTGCAATTTCTGCATTATGCTTCTCTATTTCGATATCCAGAAGTCTGGACTTTAAAATCTTTATGGCTTTATCCTTATTCTTGAGCTGTGATTTTTCATCCTGACAGGATACAACCAATCCGGTCGGCAGGTGAGTTACCCTTACCGCACTGTCTGTCGTATTTACACTCTGTCCTCCGTGCCCGCTGGAACGGAAAACATCAATTCTCAAATCATTCATGTTTATTTCTACATCCACATCCTCTGCTTCAGGAAGTACTGCAACAGTTGAAGTTGATGTATGTATTCTTCCGCTTGCCTCGGTTGTAGGAATTCTCTGAACCCTGTGAGCTCCGCTTTCATACTTGAGCCTGCTGTAAGCACCTTTTCCTTCAATTTCAAATATTACTTCCTTGTAGCCGCCTATATCGGTAGGATTTGAGCTCATTATATCTATCTTCCAGCCCATTCTTTCCGCGTACCTTACATACATTCTGAACAGGTCGCCTGCAAACAATGCTGCTTCTTCTCCACCTGCAGCACCTCTTATTTCAACTATAACGTTCTTTTCATCATTTGGGTCTTTAGGCAGCAGCAAAATCTTCAGCTCTTCCTCAAGCTTTCCCTTTTTGTCTTCAAGCTCCACAAGCTCCAGCTTGACCATTTCCTCAAACTCCTTGTCGAGTTTGTCCTCAAGCATTGCTTTCGAATCTTCCATACCCTTTATTACTGATTTATACTCTCTGAACTTTGTTACAATAGGTTCAAGCCCTGCATGCTCCTTTACAAGCTTCTGCCACATGCTCTGGTCTGCAATCACTTCAGGATCGCTTATTTTATGGCTTAAATCCTCATATTTCTCTTCAATAAATTCCAACTTATCTAACATTCTTCCACGCTCCACATCCATACAATAATTTATACTCTATATCCCCATATACATCTATCTAAACCCGCTAGGTCTCTTTCAACATCCATACCGGCATAAAATCCGCTCTCTTCCATTATATTTTTAACAGCCGACCCCTGTTCATACCCTATCTCAAAAGCAAGTAATCCACCGCTCCTCAGATACTTATGCGCGTCACTGCAAATCCTCCTGTAGTATGCGAGTCCGTCACTGCCTCCATCAAGAGCTAAGAACGGTTCATAACCACGCACATTTATACTCAACTTTTCTATTTCGCTATTTTTGATATAAGGAGGATTTGAAACTATTATATCTGCGGCGTTCTCCAGTCCCCTGCCTGCCATTGCCTCAAACAAGTCGCTTTTTATAACCTGCACCCGGTTCTCCAGGTTGTATTTCCCGACATTGACCCTGCAGCATTTCAAAGCAATATCAGATATATCCACCGCATACAGCCTTGAACCTGCCAGATTTCTTGCAAGACTTACAGCTATAGCACCGGAACCCGTACACATATCTATTATATTTAATTTATCGGAGCTCTTAACAAGCTCTAAAACCTTCTCCACCACTATTTCCGTATCAGGGCGGGGTATCAGAACCCCTTCAGCCACGTACAAAGGCATCCCCATAAACTCTTGTTCATTAGTGATGTATTGGACCGGCTTTCCTTGATTCCGTTCATCAATCAATTTAAGATATTCTTTTGCAGTCTGTTCTTCAAGCTCTGCATCTTTCTGCGTAATGAGCTTTATCCGGTCAAAGTTCCGTCCGGAACCCTTCATTGCATGCAAAAGTATCAGCTCAGCATCCAGCACAGGAGTGTCTGTATGCTTCCCTTGCTTCAGCATGCCAACAGCTTTTTTCAAAACTTCTACAATTGATTCCATTACCAGTTATCTGCCTCCGGATTAGCTACAAGAACATTTTTAAGCGCTTCTATCGCTACTTCAATCTGCTTGTCATCAGGTTCCCGTGTTGTGATTTTCTGAAGCCACATCCCCGGGGCGGAGATTATGCAGGAAAGCTTGCTTTCGCTTTTCCCTGCCCATTTTATAATTTCATAAGATATCCCTGCCACTATAGGTATGAGAACAATCCTTATCAAAAGCCTTGTCACGACATTTGACCATGTAAAGAGTGAGAAAAGCAGGATACTTACTATCATTACTATAAAAAGAAAACTGGTGCCGCATCTCGGATGGAGCCTTCCATACTTTCTGACATTCTCGACAGTCAGTTCATCCCCATATTCATAGCAGAATATGCTCTTGTGCTCTGCTCCATGGTATTCAAAAACTCTTTTGATATCCTTCATTTGAGACACAGCAAGAAGATATCCCAGAAAAATCGCTATTCTTACTATACCCTCAATTCCGTTTAGTATGAGGTTATTCAAGGTAAATACCTTGAACACATCAACAAGCACTGTCGGAAGCAGTATGAACAGGCCTACGGAAAACAAAACTGAAATAAGCACTGAAATCCAGATTATATTATCCCCCAAAAAAGCATCAAGCTTTGAAGGTTTCTTTTCCTTTTCCTTATTATCCTCGTCTTCAATGAACTCCGCTGAATACATCAGGGATTTAACTCCCAACACCATTGAATCGATAAATGCATACATACCTCGCACAATTGGTATCTTTGAAATCACTTTCCTGCTATCCTTGAGTTTTTCCTTACTTACTACAATCCCGCCATCGGGTTTGCGTACCGCAATCGCGTAGTCCTCGGCGCCCTTCATCATTACTCCCTCAATTACGGCTTGCCCGCCCACAGCCTTTGGCTTGATTTTCCTTTCAGAGCTTAATATTTTCATTTATATCTACCTTTCAAACTTATGTTTATGGTGTAAAACAGTAATCAGAATAAAATCGTTTAAAATTCGACTTGATTTTAAACGACCCTTTGTATTATAAGTATATCCTTACTTATTACTTTTTTCAAGCTAAAATAGGCAATACTCAACAGACATAAGCTTTGGACCAAATCTTACGCGTTTTTTCGACATGATAATGTGGAATGCATGCTTTTTATACAATAAGCATTGATAATTATTCAAAAGGATTCCAATGCCAGTATTATAATGATTAAGCGCCCTTGATCAGAAATTCATGGTGCTGACAGCTATTCAAAACGGGGCAAAGCATTATATAATAAAACCCTTTAGCCCCGAAAAAGTATTGGCTGTTGTTAACGCAGTTCTGAAACCGGCAGCCGGTAAAAATCGCAGCAAGCCTGAAAAACCGGCAAACAAGCCCAAAGCTGCGCTTAATGTTTTTGCAAACACCATAAATGGCATAAACCAATCCATTGACAATATAAGCTCGGCTTTACATGAATTGGATGAACATTCTGATACAAAATAAGAGTATAAAGAAAAAAGCTTAGTATTCTTGATATACTAAGCTTTTGTTATGTACTTTATTTTTTCCCCGGCACCTCGTGGCATTTTCTGCACCTTGCTTCGTAGCTTTCCTTAGCCCCGACAAGAATAATCGGGTCATCGTAAGAAGCCGGCTTTCCATTTATCAGCCTTTGGGTTCTTGTAGCAGGATTACCGCATTTAATACATATTGCCTGGATCTTGTCCACAAACTCTGCAGCAGACATAAGCTCCGGTGTAGGTCCAAAAGGCTCTCCCTTAAAATCCTGGTCAAGTCCCGCTGCAATTACACGTTTGCCTTCGTCAGCCAACTTTGTGCATACATCTACAATTCCCTGGTCAAAGAACTGAACCTCATCTATCGCTACAACAAAGGCGTCTTCCTCGATATACTTCAGGATATCCTCGGATTTCGAAACCTTTATTGCTTCAATCTTTATGCCATTATGGGATACAACATGGTCTATTTCATAGCGGTCATCTATGCTGTGTTTGAATACCTGAACCTTTTGCCTTGCTATTCTTGCACGGTTAATTCTCCTTATTAGTTCCTCACTTTTACCGCTAAACATTGGCCCAACAACAACTTCAATCCATCCGTGATCCTTTGGTCCATACATAAATACATCCCCCATCTACACAATATTGTTCACATTTACATTATAATAGCATTTTTGACATTAAGTCCATAGTCTGTTAATATCTATTCAAAAAAAATAATAGAGGTTAAAGCAACTCTTTAACCTCCAGAAATTATTCTTCTTTATTTTCTTCTTTTGCCAAATTGAATCTCTTCTTGAATCTGTCAACACGTCCGCCTGTGTCTATGAGCTTCTGCTTTCCAGTAAAGAAAGGATGACACTTGGAACATATTTCAACTTTTATTTCTTTTTTTACTGAACCTGTCTCAAATGTTTCTCCACAAGCACATTTTACAACAGCTTCTCCATACTTTGGATGGATTCCTTCTTTCATTCTATTCACCTCTTTCTTTATTGATGTATACGTGCGACGATATCTCGCATTTCTAACAAGACAGAAATTGACTGTTCCGTATGATCAAAAGACTTAACTTTTTCAACTCTTTCAAATAAATATTCTGTCGACAAGTATATATTTTAGCATAGAATCCCGTGCTTGGCAAATACTTTTTTGCACCTGCCGCCCATGTCCGGTTATCTTATCTTTCCCTGATTCTCCGGAATAATAAGCTTCCTTATACTTAATCTTTGAAATTAGCAAATTTAATTATATCGATGAACTCTTCATTAGACTTGGTTTGGACAAGCTTGTTTATAAGATATTCTGTTACTTCTGCGCTGGAACCGCTGCTGAAAGCTTTCCTTATAGCCATGATGGTTTCGTATTCCCTTGGTGAAAGAAGCATTTCTTCCCTTCTTGTACCGGAACGGTTCATATCTATTGCCGGGAATATCCTCTTTTCTGAAAGCTTTCTGTCCAGATGCACTTCCATATTGCCCGTTCCCTTAAATTCTTCAAAAATTACATCATCCATCCTGCTTCCGGTATCTACCAATGCGGTTGCAAGTATGGTCAGGCTCCCGCCTTCTTCAATATTTCTTGCTGCACCGAAGAATTTTTTTGGCTTGTATAATGCACCGGGGTCAAGTCCGCCGGACAGCGTTCTGCCTGTAGGCGCAATCGTCAGGTTATATGCTCTTGCAAGTCTTGTGATGCTATCAAGAAGAATCACTACATCTTTTTTCTGCTCTACCAGACGTTTTGCCCTCTCCAAAACCATTTCTGCAACTTTGCAATGGTTTTCAGGCATCTCATCAAAGGTGGAATAGATAACATCGCCGTTTATAGACCTTTTCATGTCTGTAACTTCTTCAGGCCTCTCATCAATTAACAATACAATCAGTTCTATGTGCGGATAGTTTTTACTGATACTGTTGGCGATTTTTTTCAAAAGAATTGTTTTCCCTGCTTTAGGAGGTGAAACTATCATTCCTCTTTGCCCCATGCCTATAGGTGCCAGAAGGTCAATAAGCCTTGTAGACAGGTCCTTTGGATTGCTTTCCAAAACTATCTTCTTATTAGGAAATATAGGTGTGAGATCTTCGAAATTTGGTCTTCTTGTTACACTTTCAGGATTATCACCGTTTACCCCCTGCACATATAAAAGTGCCTGAAACTTTTCGCCTTCCTTTGGTGCCCTGGTGATCCCCGTTATCCTATCACCGGTTCTTAAATTAAATCTTCTTATCTGGGATGGAGATATATAAATGTCTCTGTCACCTGATTGGTAATTGTCTGAACGTAGGAACCCAAACCCATCCGGGAGTATTTCCAGTATTCCGTCGGCTCGCCCGCCCTTCTCTACATCCTTACTCTCCAGAAACTTCTTTTCTTCCTCGCTTAAAGGTTTTTCTTCCATTTCCTTTTTTTCAGGGGTTTCTCCCATTTCTGCGGCATAATCGGGTTCTACCCGCTTTACTTCTTCCTTCGGCTCCGGTTTTATTATCCCCTGAGCTATTTTTGCTTCTTCTATTTTTTTTAGTATTTCATGAACCAATTCTTCTTTTTTAAGCTTGTAGTATCCTTTTACATCCAACGATTTTGCCAGATCCTTAAGTTCTGCCATGCTCTTTTCCATTAATTCATTCAAACTATTATCACCTCTTTTTTTGATTGTTTCCACTTTTCTAAGTATAATACACATTAAATAACTAAAATATTAGACACGAGAACAGTAGACTGTACTCGTGTCTATGACTAAACTTCAAGTACTCTAATAAGCTCCTGTAAGTCCTTTTGATACTTCAGGGCCATCTCCCTTACCAGGTTCCGATTCCCCACAAAGGCAATATCCAATCCGCTGTTTGGACAGCCAAGAATTTTTACTTTTTCGCTAAGAACCTGTTTGGAGTTGAATACGTACAGGTGCTCCTTTTCACAAGCAATACAGCCGATGTATACACAGAAGGTCTTGTAATCGCTGCTTTTGATTTTTAGAATAGTTTTACCGCATCCACAGCTTACTTCATGAATCTTTTCCTTTGATAAGTCGAAAAGCGAAATATCTCTTATTACCAGCTTGCCGCAATTCTTGCATCTTACTGCTGCACTAATATTCGTATCAAAAAGCACGATATCACCTCCATGCATAATTTCTATACTAATTATATTTCTACATCCGGCGGAAAAATCCTTCATCATAGCAATTATTAATTGCCAGGGGCGATAGACTATAGGCTATAGGCTATGGGCTATGGGTTCAAGAGTGGCTTCGAAGCCCTTCTTAATACTATTGCCTATTGCCTAATATTTAATATTTTCCTAGCTTCATCCGGTGTAGCTACCTCTCTTCCGCATTCCCTGGATATTCCGGCTATTCTTGCTACAAGCTGGGCATTTGATTCTGCCAGAACGCCCTTTGAATAGAATATATTATCCTCGAAGCCCACTCTCACATGGCCTCCCATTACTATTGCCATAACGCCGAGAGGCAGCTCAGTCCTTCCTATTCCTGCCACAGTCCAGGTACATCCGGCCGGAATACTGCTATACAGATACATGAGGTCCCTTGGTTCCCCGGGTATTGCCCCGGGAACTCCCATTACAAAATCAAAATGTATAGGCATTGAGAGCAAGCCCTTCTTAACCAGCCTCAACGCATTATCAATCATGCCCTTTTCAAATACCTCTATCTCAGGCTTAACACCGTTTTCCTGCATTAGCCGCGCAAAGGTCTCCATGTATTCTTCAGTATTCATAAAAACATCAGGTCCAAAGTTGCATGTTCCAGCGCTCAAGGATGCCATTTCAGGCTTCAGGTAGACAGGTTGTATCCTTTCCTCCTTCGAATGCCATACGGCGCCCCCTGTCGAAGGCTGGAATATTATATTGCACTTCTTTTCAATCTTTTCTTTTATTTCTCTATAAACCTCTTTATCCTGTGTCGGAGTACCGTCATTCTTTCTTGCGTGTACATGCACTATTGATGCGCCCGCTTTCCACGCTTCATAAGCCGCTTCTGCTATTTCATCAGGCGTGATTGGAAGATTCGGCTGCTGTTCTCTTGTAACCTCAGCCCCGGTAAGACAGGCTGTAATAATAAGCTTATCCATTTTTTTACCTCCTCTGCTTGTCTTTCGGTACAACACAGGTACCGCTGGCTCTGCATACCACTACCGGAGTCTCAAGCACCTCGGCAGCTGAATCATTGATATCCGGCCTTGCTTGAATTACTTTTTTGGCTTCGAACAGCATCTTCCTTGATGTGTTCCCAACCTTAACTATTTCTCCTACTGCCTCTATGTAATCTCCTGCGAATACAGGCGCCAAAAATTCTACATTATCATAAGCGCAAAATAATCCTTCATCACCGTCATTCCTAATCAGAAGCTCAGTGGCAACATCGCCGAAAAGGCCCAACATTCTTGCTCCGTCTACCAGGTTCCCGCCATAATGTGCATCATGTGCACTCATCCTCAGTCTGATTGTTACTTTATCCATTGATATTCCTCCCCATTCTTAGTATGCGCCTGCTATCTGCAGTAGTACTTTCAAACTATTTTTTAACGTCACATGTATATTTCGTATATTGTTCATTGACCACACAGACAATTTTTTCTACATCGAAAGGTTTCTCAAGACAGTATACAGCACCGCTTTTGATTGCTTTATTAATCTTGTCCGGCTCACTGTGTGCAGTCACTATTATAGGCACGAGATTGGGGGTTTGCTGTTTCAACTCTCTTACTATATCCCCTCCGTCATAGCCTGTATTATTGCCAAGACGCATATCAACCAAAGCAATTTCCGGCATAAACTCCCGGGCAACCTCCAAGGCTTCCTCATAGTTGCTTGCTTCTGCAACGTCAAAGCCTTCTTCTGTAAATATCTCGCTTATCAGAAACCTTACACCCTGTTGATCATCAACTACCAGCAGCTTCCTTGCAGACATAATAGTGCCCCCTTAATTAAATTTACCGTCAGAAAAAACTTTTCCTTGCATCAAAAAATGCATCCTCCACAGTATGCATTAGTATATATTCAATATGGATTTTAGTTTTCCTTCTTTTTTCTCAAATTCAGGTGTAATTTGTATTATCGGTAAAAAATATACAATTCTCCCCCTTGCATCCTCCATGAATAGGAAAGTATACTTTCTTATTCAAAAAACAAAATGCAGCGAAATGCTGCATTTTACTATTCCTTTATCATTCCTTCAACCTGTTCTCTTAAAGCAGCCATTTTTAATTCTGCATCCTTCAGGCTGCTTCCTATTACCGAAAAGTATATTTTTAGCTTTGGTTCGGTGCCTGATGGCCTGATGCAGAACCAGGACTTATCTTCCAGTATGAAGTACAGCACATTCTCCTTCGGGAGCCGTATAGGGCCCTGATAATTCATGTAGTCCCTAACTTCAACGACTTTGAGGCCATTTATTCTTGCAGGAGCATTCTTCCTCAATCCGTCCAGAAGTTCAACCATTTTTTCCATTCCCTCTTTACCTTTGAAAGCAAAGGACGCAAGACTTTCTTTATAGTAGCCGTATTTTTCATAAAGCTTAAGAAGGCCTTCATACAGCGTCATACCCTTTTTCTTATAGCATGCAGCCATTTCACATATCAGCATGGAGGCAATAACTGCATCTTTGTCTCTCACGAAGGTTCCCGCGAGGTATCCATAGCTTTCCTCGTACCCGAACACA
The DNA here is from genome assembly GCA_050261415.1 of Caulobacteraceae bacterium. Taxonomy (GTDB): domain Bacteria; phylum Bacillota; class Clostridia; order Lutisporales; family Lutisporaceae; genus JBLNDG01. The sequence continues at coordinate 24,406 of JBLNDG010000196.1, forward strand.
AACTCTTCTCCGCTTTGTTCAAATTCTTTTATTTTTTCGGCTATATATTTGAAGCCGGTTAATACGGAAATTACACCGGTATTGTAGCTCTCGGCAATCCTCTCCCCGAGCTTGCCTGTTACTATAGTATTGATTATTTTACTTCTCTCGTTTAGTCTGCCCTGGTTTTTGAGAGAACTGAGCACATAGTCGACAAGCAAGGCTCCTGTTTGATTGCCGGTTAGCACTACAAAATCGCCTTCTGTATTCTTTACCACTGCACCCACCCTGTCGCAGTCCGGATCTGTTCCTATAATTATATCCGCATTTTCCTTCCCGGCAAGTTCTATTGCAAGGGTAAAAGCTTCATGTTCTTCGGGATTTGGCGACTTTACAGTTGAAAATTTGGGATCCGGAAGCTCCTGTTCGGGAACCACCATTACATTATTAAAGCCTATTTCTCTCAATATTCTTCTGACAGGCTTGTTCCCCGTACCATGCAGAGGAGTATATACTATCTTGAAATCGTCCGATATCTCCTTCACAACGTCTCTGTTGAGCGCCAGTGTTTTCACCTTTTCCATATACAGGTCGTCCATATCCCGGCCTATCATTCTCAGCAGGCCTTTATCCTTTATCACACACTCGTCCATGCACCTTATTTCTGATAAATCCTCTATAGAGTTTGCCTCTTTTATCAGTTCCTCTGCCGTAGGCGAAACTACCTGACCCCCGTCGCTCCAGTATACCTTATACCCGTTGTATTGCGGAGGATTGTGGCTTGCAGTTATTACTATGCCTGCAGCAGCTTTTAGCGCCCTGACTGCAAATGAAAGCTCCGGAGTAGGCCTCAATTCGTCAAAAAGGTATACGGCAATTCCGTTTGAATTAAGCACTCTGGCGGCTTCCCTGGCGAATTCATAGGAATAATGCCTGGAATCATAAGCTATTACCACGCTTGGGTTTTCTATGTTCTTTTTTAGTATGTAGTTTGCAAGGCCTTGAGTTGCCCTTCCGACGGTATATTTGTTCATCCTGTTGGTGCCTGCTCCGATAATCCCCCTGAGGCCTCCCGTTCCAAACTCCAAATCCTTGTAGAATCTGTCTTCTATATCCTTTTGGTTGTCCTTTATTGCCATGAGTTCTGCCCTTGTTTCCTCGTCAAAGCCGGCATCAGTGGCCCACTTGTTGTACCTCTCATAAAAGTCCATAAAAAATCCTCCTTTTCATCAGGCTATGGGCGATGGGTTCAAGCCAGACTTCGAAGCCCATCCCTAAAATCCTATTGCCTATTGCCAATCGCCTATTGCCTCGTATCTCGTGTCTCGCGTCTCGCATCTTATTTCATAGGAAATTTAATATGCTAAAGGTCGTGTAACTCAATATATATATTATCGTTCCGGCTATAATATTACCTATAAATATAGCGGGAAAAGCAACTTTTATCCTCATATTAAGAAGCACTGCTATCAGGCTTCCGGTCCATGCCCCAGTGCCGGGCAGCGGTATGCCGACAAAAATCATTAATCCCCAAAAACCGTATTTTAATACATTGTCACTTTTTCTGAGGGCGCGTATTGTTGTCCTGTCAATAACCTTCCTAATCAATTTTACCTTTTTCATCAGATCAAACACCGGGCGCAAACCCAGAAGTATAAGCGGTACAGGAATCGTACTCCCGATAACGCTAAGAATCATCGACCAGAAAGGGGATACTCCCATTGCTATACCAATAGGTATGGCACCTCTGAGTTCTAATACCGGAACCATTGCCACAAGCATTATTAGTATGTCTTTATAAGCATATTGCAGTATATTATCCATATCTCACCTATTTCCTATATTCCATAAGCTCATCAAGGTATTTCTCAAACTCATCCTTCAAATCTTTTCTTTTTAGTGCAAACTCAACCGTTGCCTGCAGGAAACCCAGCTTTGAGCCTATATCATATCTTCTGCCTTCAAAGTTGTATGCATATATATCCTGAATTTTCCCAAGCTCCTTAAGGGCATCCGTAAGCTGTATTTCC
>JBLNDG010000197.1:0-2821 GCA_050261415.1 Caulobacteraceae bacterium
CGTTCCTTTCCTCATCAGTTAAGTGAAATAGTTCTGTTTTGTGTTCATTAAATTGCACAATACATCTACCTTTGTAGATCTGATCTTTAAAAAGGTAAACAGTTGATACTTTCAATTTGTATATTTCGAACATCAATTCACGAAGTTTTTCACTTTTTGAACAATAAATGCAATTTTGTTCCGTTGACATTTTATCTTTACCTCCTTTTAGTAACATCAAAACTCATTACCCTATCTAAATCTTATTTGGCTTCCGGATGCCAAAGTTTCGGATTTGGACCGGCCTTAGTTTTAAGTTCATCGGTAACTCGTTCAACATCTTGTTTTGATAACTCCAACTAATCCCTGTAATGATTTTTATTCCATTAATTCTGACGATTTCCGTCTATATCTACAAAATCAATAATATATTTTTCTCCATCTTTAAGCTCTATCTCCGCACCCAATACTGAACCTGAAGGCATTATGTCCTTAATTGACAATTTTTTAATGGGAAATAATTCTTCATCTGTCCATTCTGAATCATCCATCTTATGCAGCATTACAGTAATCATCAGTTCCATCCCCGGGTTCTGCTTAACTCGTTTTCGATATGCATAAATTACAGTACTTTCCTCCGTTTCAGCGTTACGCTCCTTGTGGATCACGCTCTTTAAACTATCCCATCCGTTATAAGAAATAAGCGCAAGCTGTCTGCCGGGTATAGCTGCCGTTATGACTTTCTTACCGTCTTTCTCAAACTGTTTTACCTCCGCCGGCTTGCCGTCAATATGAGGCATGCCAAAATGTCCTAAAGTAAGTTCATGCTCGTATGCTAAGCGGCAACGGTCAACCCTTATAGTGCCACCGGGTATTACCAGCTCGGCAAGGTCTATAATGTATCCGCTCCCATTATTTGGTGGTCTTCTCATTAGTGCTTGTCTATACAGTACATTGTTTTTTACACCATTATACAAAAGGCTTTGCGGCGTTACATATTTGTTTCCGACATCGGTTGAAGCGTCTTTTGAAGCTAGTCCAAGGTAGAATAATGCATCTCTGTTTTCTACATCCCTGGGGTCTAGACTTCTGAAACAATATTCCATTGCAGTACCTCCGTCCGGATTGTGGTCCTCCCACGGAAAATGTGTATTATAACAGAGGCGATTATAATTATGATTTTCCTCATTGACCTTTGCTGCTCTGATTTCAGAGGTACCGGTTTTACCGTGATTTACCAAAAATAGTCCCGGCTTATCCAAGACTGTAATATGTGACTTTTGGCCCAGGCTTTCCCATATACCATCGTTTTCCTTCGCAGTCCAGAAAGGAGAATTTTCAGGCAAAGTCAGGCTTAAAAAAGGCATAAACATCGTAAAAGGACTTGCCGCACAACTATAACTCTGAAGCATATATTCAATATGGCGATAAAATCCAAGACTCGGAACATCATTATCATAAAAATCTTTTCTGGTTGTAAACTGTAAAATCGCTCCCGAACAAAGCCTACGCGCCCATCCCGGATCAAGCGGATATGGAGGCTTTAGCATAAAGGCTATCGGGAAGCCTCCCGCAACCCATAACCGGTAGCACATACTCCTTGCCCACATATTTATGTAACCGTCCCTGCCAAACAAATACGGGTATGATTTCATAAGCTCCCGTGTGTTTTTCTCATAAACCTCGGCAATTTCCGGCCAGTAATCGTCACCGAAATTCCTGTTCCACACTGTTTCGTAAATGTTATACATACTTATAGTATAATAATTATAGTTTTGTTCTAAATACCAACCGTTTCCAGCATGATAAGAAGCAATCCAAAGTAAATGATCTTTTAGCAAATCTTCATCGATTTCATAGCCGTTTTTTTTCAAAAAAGACAGCATCTCGATATTAAAAAATCTCCAGTTGTTCTGAGTAGTACGGTGATGCGCCCATTTAGAAAGCGTTACGGCTATTTCATCTTTTTGCTTTTGCGTATAAAAAGGCCAGACAATATCAGGCATTAACAATAAAAACTTACATAATCCCCCAAGCTCGCATGTAAACTGATAAGTAGCATCCGGCAGTTCTTCAGGTAACGGTATTGAGTTGGGATGTCCCGGAGTCAAAGCATTATACAAGTGATGACAATAATAATCACGAAGCTTTATACCTTTAATCTCAACGTCCGGCTCAACATGCATCAAAGGGCCGGTAAGCGACATTGTCCGCCTTAATCCTTCGAACTCCAAAGATCGGTAACGCCAATCAGGATCGCCCGGCTGCGGATAAGTTTTACCGGGTACAGTTGGAAATATAATATATGAATCAAATGATTTCACATGGTTAAAAGCGCGTTCAATAAGATATTTAGCGCAATCAATATAATGTCGACGGGTCATTCCGGTATAAGGACTCTTCTGGTAATCCGGATTTTTTATTTGATATGCGTTTAACTCCATCAATTTCATCCTCCCATTTTAAGTTTGACATTATTTAAGCAGTTCGCTTGGCATGAGACTTGAAGTGTAAGGCACGAATAGAAGTTATGCAATAGGCAACCTATTAATATTCTATATCTACAGGAACCTTTTTCATTTTCTGTTGTCCAATGCCTAAAGCTTTTTGTCCATCATTCGAACAACTTATTTTCAATGGGTAATGAAGCTCAGCCTTCACCCTTTCACTGCGCCTTCGGTTAATCCGGATAGGAACGATTTATTCGCAATCAGGTAAATGATAATCATGGGGATAATTGAAAGTGACGCGCCGGCCAGCATCAGGTTCCACTGGGCAGCCGCTGTTTCTCCGTATCTGAGGGAAACCACTCCCACTGTCAACGTTCGCAAAGCGGGTTGAG
>JBLNDG010000198.1:0-3073 GCA_050261415.1 Caulobacteraceae bacterium
ATCGGGAGCTTGGCTTCCGCCGGCTGCGTCAGAATGTACAACAAGGATGTTGAGGAGCTTTACACTCAAGTGCCTGCCAATACTCCGGTCTCAATTGTATATGACAGGGTTTCGGTAGTTGCAGATGATTATATAAATAAAAAAGCAGTAGTCATATATCCGGATTGCTACAATCAGGACAATAAATACCGCAATACCTATATTGGGAAGATTGATAATGCAGATTTGCCTCAGCTTGTAAAGGACAAAGCGAAAAAACTGCTTACATCAAAGATAAGCAAGCCTGTCGCTGTGTCTGAAGGTATGGGTGTGTTTTTGAACAATTGCTTCATCACCTGTGATGCATTTCTGGAGAATGGAGACATATACATAAACTGCTTTGCAGCCAAAGATTTTTTAGGGCTTTCAGCAGAACTTGCAGGGCTGTACAGTATAGATGTAAAAGAAGTAGAAGACCGTATATATGTTGATTTTACCCAGGTTATGGAATGCTATGGGGGGAAGCTTAGCTATGATAAAAAAACTTCTAATGTATATGCAAATGTGAGCATAGTAAAAGTAAACGGGGTTTTCATCGGTAAGAATTACGGGGATTTTGACAAGGAAAGCCTGATTGATGTAAAAAGCTTTGAAAAACTGGGATATAAGCATGATGAAGATTCTATTGACATCGGATTGTTTGACAAGCATATAATGAAAGTGCTGAGAAAGTCTCAGAGTTGTGTAAGCACAGATAATATTGAATTAGCCCTGGGAGGCTGGGAACAACGGGATTCACTCCGTAAAACCGTTGACATATGCGTTCCGCCATGCATTAAGGTAGGGGATGAATATTATACAACGCATTATGTTGACAACAGGCCAGTACTGGACGCCGAGACCGCATCCGTGGTAAGGGAACGCACGGGAATTGCATTTGAGGCTTTTGACAACGGCAGTATTCAGGATGATAAGGTTATTGATCTGGAGGCATTTCTGACGGGCTTAAAATATACATCCAACGAATTTTACACGGTGATAGAACTTTCCAAGCAGGAAAATGAAGTTGGTATAGAATTAATCCCATAAGATGACAGTAGTACAAAATAAATACTACTGTTTTTTTAGGCACTATGGAACTTATTTAAATTTTCTTCGTCTAAACTAAAGGCATTATTAAATGCCTTTAGTGGTTTTAAAGTGATAAATCTTTTTAACAATATATATGTTAAATAATGGTATAATAAAACAAATAACCTTAAAATCGGATTGAACATACGAATTTATATATTATTCGCATATGCGGAGATATATTTGTAAAAGATGCGGGAGGGGGAATTGCCGTGAGTGATCTGGAAAAACTGCTTATCAAGAAGAGCAAATCCGGAGACATTGAATCCTTTGAACTTTTGATTAGCTCTTATGATAAAAAGGCATATAATATAGCGCTAAGGATGATGGGAAACGAAGAGGACGCAAAAGACATGGCGCAGGAAGCGCTAATCAGAGTTTTCAAGGCAGTTAAAGACTTTAAGGAGCAATCTTCATTTTCAACCTGGCTCTATAGGATTGTCACCAATGTATGTCTTGACGAGCTGAGGCGGAGAAAGAAGGAAAAAACGGTATCCCTGGAAAATACGGTGGAAACAGACAGCGGGGAGATGCGGCTTGAGGTGTGCTCGGACAAGGAGACTCCGGAGAATGTGTATGAAAGGCTTGAGCAGAGACAGCTTATAAAGGATGCCATAAAGGAACTAAATGAAGAGTACAGAAGTGTCATAATACTTAGAGATATACAAGGGTTTAGTTACGAGGAAATTTCTTCAATGTTGGATTGCTCCCTTGGCACCATAAAATCGAGAATAAACAGAGCAAGAAGCGCATTGCGGGACAAGTTGAAATTAAGTATGGAACTTTCACATAAAAATCTAGTCTAATTTGGTGAAGGGAGGGAAACTGTTATGAAATGCGAAGCAATAAGGAATATGATATCCTCTTATATAGATAAAGATCTGAACGATATAGAAAAATCGGAATTCGAAAAGCACCTTTCACAGTGTCAGGAGTGCAGGGAAGAATATGAAAGCGTTTATGAGATAGTTGCTATATGCGGCAGCCTGGAAGAAGCTGAATTGCCGGAAAGCTTCAGAACAGAACTTCACCATAGGCTTGTGGAGACTAAAAAAAGCGGCTTAGGGAGATTCATGGGAACAAGGAGCATGAAGGTTGCAACAGGTCTTGTAGCGGCTGTGCTTGTTGTAGTTGTTGGAATTGGAAGCCTTTCGTCATTGATAGGAGAAAATGCGAACAAGACGGCCGCAAATGGTATAAGCTTTGGAAAGCATAAAGCTGCCGCTTCACAAACCGCAAATTTGCTAATGAGAAGCGGGGCTGCAGAATCCAGTTATGACGCTGCCGCCGCGCCAAATACGGAATTTACTACGGCAGATATTGCACCGGCAGCAGCTGCAGCACCCAAAATGGCAGCTAAAAGTACCCAAAATGCGACATTAAGCCAAAGCAATACCGCTGTACAATTTAATGAAAGCATGGTTACCGCAAAAGCGCCGCCTGACAGGCAGGAAACGGTCAACACCGGAAGAATGGTGATCAGAACGGGCAATGTTTCCTTGAAGGTCACAAACGTAGACAATGCGGTGGATGGAATAAAGAAGACCACCGAAAAAAGCGGGGGATATGTTGAAAACTCCCAGATTGACAATGTTGTTGTTGCACAGACTGATAGTGTGAACGGGGATAGCAATACAGGTGAAAATACAGTAAAATATGCCAACATGACTATACGGGTTCCTGCTGATAAGTTCGACGAAATATTCAATAGTGTAAAAGGAATGGGTAAGCTCGTCAGCGAGAATGTGAACGGGAATGATATAACCAAAGAATACAGGGACACGTATGCCAGGGCAGAAAATCTGAAAGTTCAGGAACAGAGCCTGCAGCAGCTTATGGCTAAAGCAAAGAGCGTTGATGAAATATTAAAAATTGAAACGGAATTAAACCGGGTGAGGACAGATATAGATCTTTTAGAGGGAAACCTGAAGCAATGGGATGATTTGGTACAGCTTTCGACTAT
>JBLNDG010000199.1:0-16108 GCA_050261415.1 Caulobacteraceae bacterium
GGTCATGACCGTGCTCAATATAGTGTGGACCTAACCCTGCTGCTTTTAGCTCTTTAGGTGTAGCCCTTTCAGTTATCTTATATATAAGGGTTCCGATGATCTCCCAATGAGCAAGCTCTTCCGTACCGATATCTGTAAGTACCGCTTTTGCTATATTGTCTTTTTGTATATACAGCCAATATAGTTTATTTGTTTTCATATTAGTATATATCCATAAATTTGATTAGTAGGTGACCTCTATCTTTCAACTACTAAGCTCATGTAAGACCATTTTTATGATACTTTTGTCCTGAATGCTGCACTTTACTACTTCTCCTATTGCTTTGGGAAGTATGAAAACCAATTCTCCATTCCTGTTTTTTTTATCATATGTCATTTTGTTATATACTTCGTTAATATCCATTCCGTAAAGATTTATTGGCAGTTCTATTTTTCTTAATAGATTTTTGATTCTCTCTACCAGATATTTATCTACCATTCCCAAATGACATGCTATCATAAATGCGCCTACAATTCCTATTGATACACATTCTCCATGTAGAAGTTTAGTATTATAAATGCTTTCAACTGCATGTCCTATTGTATGACCGAAATTGAGTATTGCCCTTAGCCCCTTTTCCCTTTCATCCAATTCAATTATTCTACATTTTATCCTGTTATTTATTACTATTATTCTGTTTAGTGTATCCTTATCAAGGCTATAGATTCTCGTTATATTATTTTCTATATAGTCTAGCAGCTCCGGATCCGCTATTATTGCATGTACCAAGATCTCTGCCAAACCGGCTTTTAATTCTCTTTTCGGTAATGTAACAAGTGAACCTGTATTGATATAGACCATATGTGGCTGATAAAAGGCTCCTATGGCATTTTTTATACCTCTCAAGTTGACTCCGACTTTTCCACCTACACTACTGTCAACTTGTGCTAACAATGAAGTCGGAACCTGTATTAATCTTATTCCTCTTAGAAATGTTGCAGCAGCATACCCTGCCACATCCCCTACCACTCCGCCACCCAATGCAATAATTGTGCTATCCCGATCGAATTTTGCATTGAGCAGGAAGTCATATATATTGTTTACTGTGTCGAGACTTTTGCTTTTCTCTCCGCCCTCAATTATATATTTTTCTATTTGGTATCCCTTCAGATTCATGTTGTTGATGAAGGCATCTGCCTGATGCTTATTCACGTTCTGATCCGTTATTATTGCAATCTTTCCTTCTATGCACAAATCAGAAATCAGTTTGCCAATGCCAGTGTAACTATCAGTTAAGAAAATTGGGTAACTTCTCTCTTGCAGCTTAACTTTTAATTCTATCATTCTGCATCATCCAATTTTATGAGATTTTTCACTGCGCTAAAGTGCATACAATTTGTATCAAAGTTTTCTCCGGGAACTTTACTTCACATAATTAATCAATTCATTGATACATTTTATATTCACCTTTTCGCAGAATTGCCTTGTTTTTGAGCAAACTGAGAATACATGATCACAATCGATGTAATGACAGTTAACCCTATAGCCGGTATCCAAACCGTTTGCCATAACAGTTATCAGAACAGATAGATCCGGTATTATCTCAAAAGATTCCAAAGGTATTGAAAGGCCTTTCCCAACTGCTTTGATATAACTCTCTTTCATTGTCCATAACTTATAAAAGGATTGCTTTCTTTCCTGGTCATTCTTTTCATAAAGCCATTTATATTCCCTTTTAGTAAAGAAGCGCTTTGCTATGCTTAAATCACTGTCAGCAATTCTCTCTATATCAACCCCGACAGGCGCACTACCAACAGCACATACTACCCAGTTCCCCGAATGAGAAATATTGAAATGAAGCCCGGTTATACCTTTGACATAAGGCTTACCATAAGAATTTTGGCAAAACACTACCTCTCTGATTGGAAGATTTGTTTTCACATTAATTACATATCTGGCAAGGACATCGCCCAATAATGACCTGAAGACATCCTCCCATCTATGATATTTGCTTATCTTCATCTGTTTGTGTCTATCAATCAAAGGCATCAATTTCCTAAACAAATCATCATCATATTGTTTAGGCAAGCAAAGTGCAAAACTCTCTACCATATTCGTGCATCTTCCTTTCATGCGCTATTATACTTCAAATCGATAGCTTCCATTAGATCTGTAAACTCATTAAAGTCCAATTGCTGTTCGTTATCTGAGAAGGCCAATTTAGGATAAGGATGTACTTCCATCATCATTCCGTCAGCACCCACTGCCAATATTGCTCTTGCTATACTTGCCGCGATGTCCTTGCGGCCGAGGGAATGACTTATATCTGCTATTATTGGCAAGCTTGTCTCTGCTTTTAATATTGGTATAGATGAGATATCTAGTGTATTCCTTGTCTTGTTTTCAAATGTTCTGATTCCCCGTTCACATAGTATTATTTTATTATTCCCCTGCAAAGCAATATACTCGGCAGCATAAATGAACTCCTGAATTGTTGCACTCAAACCCCGTTTGAGCAGTATGGGTTTGTTTGTCCTGCCGACTTCCTTAAGCAGTTCATAGTTATACATATTTCTTGAACCTACTTGTAATATATTCACGTACTCTGCAACCAGCTGTACAGTTCTAGTATCGACTACTTCAGTAACCGTCATAAGGTCATACTTCCTGCCGATTTCCCGGATCATCTTAAGTCCCTCTTCCCTCAGTCCTTGGAAATCATATGGCGAAGTGCGGGGTTTGTATGCTCCTCCTCTTAGAAATTTAACTTTTTTACTTGCCAGAAAGCCGGCAACTTTGTCTAAATAATCATACTGTTCAATTGCACATGGTCCTGCAATTATCATAGGCAAGTCCACATTCTGTCCGGTGATGTCCTGAATTGTCTGCGGCTTAATTCCATGCCTTTTTCCAACCAAGAGTTTCTTTTCCTTACTCAAACCAGCATACTTTATGGTTGTATTGAATATTACACTGAATATCTCTCTAATCATATTATTATACCCAGGAGCATTATCCTCCCCTACAATTTCTTCAATCAATCTCAGTTCCCTTACTTGATCGATAGTAGCAGCTACATCCTCATCTCTGGCGTTCTTCATTTCTTCAATCAAGGATATTCTTCGATTCAACAGATCAAGTATGTCCATGCTTATTTTTTTAACCTCATTTTGCAAACCTATCAAATTATCCTTCATAATACTTACATTCCTTTCCCACATCAAGGTACTAAATATAGTGGGCCTATTCATCTTAGTATGATATTATAGTATCCTTCAAACCTGGTTCATACTGTCTATTCGAACAAATGAATGAATGGCTCGCACCCTTAAACACTCTTTTCAGTACATAGCCCGAACAGCAACTGATGATATTTCCTTTCATTTTCATATATCCTGTTTAAGTTATCCATCAATTTTACATATGTACTTTGTTTATACCTTTTTGAGATATAGTATTTTTGCACAACAGCACGTATCAAATTCCAATCACTTATTATTTCATCCATTAGAGCACAGAGTTGATTGTCGTCCCCATAGAATTGTATTATTTTATACTTCTCTGACTGTTTTCTGGTTAATATGATACCAATTGTAAATAGCAAGTCACTACAATTTTTTGAGATTAGGCTTTCATTTGACGTTATCCTTCTGAAATTTTCCATAAATTTCGCCAAATGTTCTATCCCCTCTAGAATCATGTCTTTTCTATCCAGAAGGTTCTTTTGAAATTTATCTCTATATGTTTTATGGTCAGGTATACTATCGATGATATCTACTCCTCTTGCTTCATATTCATAGTAGGTTGGAAACTCTTGTCCTTTGAGGAACAACTTCAGATAGCTGTTATATGAATTCCGAATGTCATCATAACTCATCAAATACTCTTGAAAATCCAATTTATTTATATCGCTTTGCTCAATAACATTGCACATTTGCGTTCTGTCATCATACCCATAAACCAAAATGCAATGCCACCAATGATTCTTCATGTACATATCTTTCCTTATAGGCTCAAAATAGCAGTCAGTAGATACAATTGCCGGCCTATTCCTTGAAATTGCCGCTTTTATATCCTTAATTATGTCAAAGGATCTTACTTTTGTATAACATATTACTCCTGACTCTTCCAGAACCTTATCCATGTCTTCAACTTCATCATATTTGATACTAAGTCCAATTCCGTTTTCCTCCTGTTGGTATGTGTACATTATTAGCTCATTGGCAAATATCGACTCTAAATCGCAATTCAAATAACGCAGTGCAGGGAAAAGTGAATGGTAAAAACAACTCCTGTAAAACACATCATTAAACGGCTGTACTCCTTCCAGTATCTTTGATTCGGGTATATCCAAGTTTTCATGCACATCAGCCTCATGCATTACCATACCCGATGAATAACATTGGCATACATCACTCATCGGCATTTCCGCCTCGGCACTCCCTGTAATAGGCTGCAAGTGATTACTTAACTCCGCTATTGTAGGATACCTGAAGAGTTCTCGAATTCCGGTAGTATAGTTTTTCAAAAGTGCAACTACCTGCAGTACTTTGATAGATGTACCTCCCAGCTGGAAGAAATTGTCGTGGATACTGATTTCATCTATACCCAACACTTCCTTCCATGCCTCCAAGAGTTCCATCTCTTTATCATTTCTTGGTGAAATCATCTCTTTTTCCATCGAATCCTGAATTTCACCATTTATTAAGGCATTGTTATTTATCCTGCCATTGCTAAGCAGCGGAAAACGATTCAGCTGTACAAATCCGGAGGGTATCATATATTGAGGAATTTTATCCAGCAGATATTCTTTCAATTCTGCGGCTTCAAACCTGCCATAAGGCACAACGTATGCTATTACTCTTACATTCTCATCAGAACTTCTCTTGGCTACCACAGCCGCTCTCTTTACAGAAGAGTTCTTTTCCAAAACCATTGTGATTTTTTCCAACGGGATTCTCAACCCGCTAATATAGTATTGATATGATTTTCTGCCTAAAAATTCAATCCTCCCGTCAGGAAGCATCCTGGCAAGATCTCCGGTCCTATATAACTTCTCATCGGCTTTGAATGGACTGTCCACAAAACCATCTTCTATACCTTCAGTTTTTTTCAAATACCCCCTTGCTATTCTCCCTCCGATATACAGTTCTCCTACTGCACCGCCAGGCAGAATATCCATATCTTTATCCATGACATACGCCTTAATATTGTCTAGCGGCTTCCCTATAAAAACACTGTTTTCATGATCAAAGCCGTCAAATGCACTTCTTAAAGAGTAACCAACTGATTCAGATACTTCATAAATGGATTCTATTCTTGTATTTTTGCTAAGGAGATTCAGCTTTTTCCTCAAGCTTCCTGAGATTATTTCACCTGGCAAGAGGATATACCTTAGTTTATTTAATACCTGAATATCTGACTCCGTCATGGTCTCAAACAAATCATCCATCACTGCCGGTGCAAAGTTTATATGGGTTACACCATGTCTATCAATAAGCGAAACCAGATGCTCCTTATTATTACAGTCCTCCTCATTACATATGATCAGCTTTCCGGAATTCAGAATCCATCCAAACAGCTCTATAATTATTGCATTGGAATCATATGGCGAATTCAGAAGGTAGACGCTTCCGTTCTCACATTGATATTCCTTATTCGTCGCACTTAACAGACTTACTGCAGCAGCCTGGTCAATCATGACTGCCTTTGGTTCACCCATAATACCCGAAGTATAGGCAATATACATCAGATCAAATGGCTTGCCTGCATTACCTGGACCTTTATCATCCTCAGCAGCTATTTCTGCACACTCAATATCTAAGATATTTTGATATGACAATGTTTCTTTCAGTAAAGACTTTTTTGATATTAATATACACATATTTGTTTCAGCTATAATATTTGAGACTTTATCAGCAGACCATGCAGGATCAATCAGAAGGAATGCACCACAAGCCTTTAAAGTTGCCAGTACTCCTATCAGCAAATCTTCTGACCTGTTCAACATTACTCCTATTACCTGATTAGACCCTACTCCTCTTTTCCTTAATACCTCGGCCAGCTTATTTGCCTTCTTATCCAATTCCTCATAAGTAAGCTCATTCTGTCCACATATCACAGCTTTTCCACTCGGATTTTTTCTGACTTGCTCCTCAAAGATACTGATTAGGGTTGTATTCCCATTAATACTGTCAGATGCCTGCAAAGCTTCAATATATGCTTTTTCATCCGGAGTAAGCGGGTTTATTTTTCCTATTTTTATATTGGGGTTTGTAACAATTTCACTTAATATATTTAAATAGTGCAATCCCATTTTCTTTATGGTCTCTTCGTGAAAAAGGCATTTACGGTAGGTAATATTTACCGATATATTATCTCCGTTCTTTACCACTCCAAGATTTATATCAAGCTTTGCAATTACACCGTTTATGTAATTAAATGGAGTGAACTTCAATCCGGGGATATTCATTTCTTCTTCGTCCAGATTTCGGACAGCAAACATAGCTGTAAATAATGGATTCCTGCTCAAATCCCTTTTCAATTTAAGTCTTTCAAGCAGTTCCTCAAACTGATAATCCTGATTTTCGTATGCCTGCAAAGTATTTTCACGTACTTCCATGAAAAAATCCATGAAAGTCTTGTCTTTTGAAGGATAGCCTCTAAAAGCCAGAGTATTTATAAACGCTCCTATCATGTTTTCCATATCAGTGCTTGTCCTGCCTGCTACTGGAGTTCCTACAATAATGTCGTCCTGCCCTGTGTATTTTGATAACAATATATCAAAAGCAGCCAGGAATATCATGAAAAGAGTAGAATTTGATTTACTTATCATTACTTTTATTCTATCCAGCAATTCCTTTTCTACTGGAAATTTTATTTTTACTCCATCAAATTTCTGTACTGGCGGACGAATAAAATCAGTAGGAAGATTTAAAAGAGGCAATTCTCCATTAAACACCTTTGTCCAATAAGCTTCTTGTTTTTTTACAATAGCCTTGGTAGAATCCATACTTTGCCATACGGCATAGTCCTTGTACTGTAACTTAAGCTCAGGAAGCTTTTTCCCTCTATACAGTTCAGTTAATTCTCTCATTAAAATATCTGACGAAACCCCATCTGAAATAATATGATGCATATCACTCAACAAAATATGTTTATCATCTGTTAACTTAAGCAATCCTACTCTTATCAACGGTACCTTGCTCAAATCAAACGGGCGGAAGAACTCTGCAACTTTGCTCTTAAGAGCATCCAGCCCACTACCTTCCTCCTGGTTCCATACACCTTCATATTCCTCATATTCTACATCAAAATCTACATTCTCATGAGTCCGCTGAACAATCTCACCATCGATAATCTCAAAGGATGTCCTAAATACCTCATGTCTTCTTACCAATTCTCTAAAACTCTCTGCCAGTTTATCCCTGTCCAAATTACCTTCTACCAGTACAGCATCAGGCATGGTATAACTAGTCTTGTTGTCCTCCAGTTGATCTATTATATAAATTCGTTTTTGTGCTGAAGAAGTAGGGTAATAGTCTTTTTTTTCAACCGGCCTAATAGTTGATAATCCCTCCTTTTCTGAAGACATGATATAACTCGCTATTCCCTTTATAGTCGGAGATTTGAATATCTCCATCATGGGCACATTGACCCTAAATTCCTTATGTATCTTTGCTGCAAGGTTTGTTGCCTTAAGTGAGTGCCCTCCTAAATCAAAGAAGCTTCTATTAATATCTATGCAATCTACTTTTAGAACATTTTTCCAGATAACTGAGAGTTTTGATTCAATCTCATTTCTGGGTGTCTCATACTCCATACCTCCGTCTATATTTTTTGTAGGTTCAGGCAAAAGACTTCTGTTGATTTTTCCGCTCGATGTCAATGGCAGCCTGTCCAATTGCACAAAATATGGCGGTATCATGTAATCAGGCAACTCACTGCTCAGATATTCTTTCAGCTCAGAAACTGTGAATTCCCTATTCCCTACAATATATGCACACAGATATTTATTCCCATTATCCTCCTCTCGTGCTACCACTATTGCTTCACTTATGTCCGTATGATTCATAAGTTGTGTCTCAATCTCTCCCAGTTCAATTCTGAAACCTCTCATTTTTATTTGATGGTCTATTCTGCCCATAAACTCAATATTCCCATCCGGCAGCCATCTTGCAAGGTCTCCTGTCTTATATATCCTTTCCCCTGGTTCAAAGGGGTTTGATACAAATTTTTCAGCAGTCAGCTCCTCTTTATTCAAGTAACCTCTTACAACCCCCGGCCCTGATACACACAGCTCTCCCGGTATACCTATGGGCATCAATGAGCCATTTTTATCCATGATATATACCTTGTAATTAGCTATCGGTTTTCCAATAGGAATATTGTACAGCTCATTTTCCGTACACCGATGGTAAGTGACACACACCGTTGTCTCTGTAGGTCCATATGTATTATATACATTTGCATTTTTTATCAGGTTGTTAAAATATTCATGTTTTAGGACATCTCCTCCGCTTATGAATGTATTGATACCTTCTATAACCCCTTGTCCGTTTATTTCATTAAGCAAAAGAGGCGAACAACTGATAAGCCTGATACCATGTTCAGCTACAATTTTTTTGAGTTTATCCATGTCCAGAACTTCATACTTTGAAGCAATAACCAATTTGCCTCCTACTGACAATATTGGATATACTTCTTCGACAAAACCATCAAAACAAAAAGTTGCTTGTTGCAGCACTGCATCTTCTTGTGTTATGCAGAATTCTCTTTTGAAGGCACTAATATATGCAACTACGTTTCTATGCTCTACCATAACACCTTTTGGTTTTCCTGTAGATCCTGAAGTATACATTACATATGCTAAGTCGGATGGATTGCTTCTGTTCTCAGGTTTTTCCATATAACCGTTATAAATTGAAGGGTCATCAATTGAAATAATTGCACCTGAAAATTGTACTTTGACCTTTAAGTGCGATTGAGTAAGGAGGATATCTGCCATGCTGTCCTCCATCATATAACGGATTCTGTCCTCCGGATAGTCAGGATCAATAGGCATATATGCCCCTCCTGCCTTCAGCACTCCCAATAACCCAACCATCATTTCCAAAGATCGGTCTACCATTATTCCTACAATCTTTCCAGGTCCTGTGCCATAATCCCTAAGTAACGCCGCAAGCTTATCCGCCTTTTCGTTCAGTTGCTTATAAGTCATATTCATGTCATTACATACTACTGCTATATTGTCAGGAGTCTTTTCTACCTGTTCCTCAAATATTTGGTGGATCATCTTGTCCTTAGGATAATCTAAACTGCTGTTATTAAAATCATATAACAGTATGTTTCTTTCTTCAGGTGTAATAATCTCTATATCCTTTAGTTTCCTGTCCAAATCCATTGTCATACTACTTAATATGTTATTCAGATGCTCTGTCATTCTTTTTATTGTCTCTTTTTTAAACAGTTTGCTGCAGTATTCTAATTTTATATCTAAACCGGTATCGCCTTCCTCTACTTCCAAAGTAAGATCAAACATTGAAGTTCTGCTTTTGTCTATGTACCTTCTTATACTCAGCCCCTCTATATTTAATGATGCCTTCTCCATATTCTGCAGAACCAACGCAACGTCAAACAAGGGATTTCTGCTCATATCTCTTCTTATCCCCAATTTCTCCACCAGTTCTTCAAGCTGGTATTCCTGGTTGTCATAAGCTTCTAAAGTACTCATTTTTATTTCTTGTATGAATGTCCTAATAGTTTTATTTCCTTCTGGATAATTCCTAATAGGAAGGGTGTTTACAAACATACCCACTATATTCTCCAGATCTGCATGGGTCCTCCCTGCTACCGCGCACCCTACGATGATATCTTCCTGCCCACTGTATCTGGACAATAGGATATTAAAGGCTGCTAACAGTATCATATACAATGTAGCTTTGGATTCTCTTGCTATACATCTTAATTTCTCTACCATTTCTCTATCCAGTCTGAAGCTTACACTGTCCCCGTCAAAACTCTGCACTGCAGGCCTGGGGTAATCCGTCAAAAGATTCAGTATCGGTATGTCCCCTTCGAATTGTTTGAGCCAATACCTTTCTTTACTTTTCATTTCTTCTGTATCTTTAAGCTCCTCTTGCCATGCCTCATAGTCCTTATACTGTACTCTCAATTCAGGTAAATCGCTGCCTTGATACAGTTTAGCAAACTCTTCCATTATAATCTGCTGTGATATTCCGTCAGATATGATATGATGCATATCATACATCAACATATATTTCCTATTACATACCTTAACAAGCCTTACTCTTATCAGTGGAGCCTTACTCAAATCGAATGCCCTTACGAATCTTTGAATCTCACTATCCAGCTCTTCTTCGGCCGCTTCAGTATACTCAATATGGAAATCAACTTCCATGTGAACTTTCTGCAGAACAGATTCATCCATTAGTACAAAAGAAGTCCTAAGTGCCTCATGTCTTTCAATCAGTTTTTCAAATGCTACTTTAACCCTTTCAATATTAAGATTGCCTTCCAATATGAACATGCTGGGGATATTATATCCAACTCCATCAATCTGTAGCTGCTGTAATGCATATATCCTTTTTTGAGCTGATGAAAGTCCGTGATATTCCTTGTCCGCTACCGGTTTTATTATTGAATCGGCTCTCTTCTCCTTGTTTCTTATACATATGGACAGCTCCTTAATAGTGGGTGCGTCAAATATCACCTTTAAAGGTATATTCACACCTAGTTTATTCCGCAATTTCGCGTTGAAGCTAATAGCTTTAAGAGAATGTCCCCCCAATTCAAAAAAATTGTCGTTTATTCCTATTTCCGGGACACCAAGTACCTCTTTCCACAAATCAACCAGTCTCTTCTCCAGTTCATCTTTTGGTGTTTCGTATACGGCTGTATTTATTATTGTCCTGTCTGGCTCCGGCAATGCCTTTCGGTCTATCTTCCCGTTTAAAGTTAAAGGAAGCTTGTCCAAATATACGAAAAATGATGGTATCATATAACTGGGCAGTTTTCTGGAAAGATACTCCCTCAGTTCTCCTGAAGTCAGCTGTCTGTCTCCTACTATATACGCACACAGGTATTTGCTTTCGTTGCTGTCTTCTTTTACAGCTACTACTGTCTCACGTATATTTTTATGTCCCAACAGCTGATTCTCAATTTCCCCCAGCTCTATTCTAAATCCTCTGAGCTTGATCTGATGGTCTATACGTCCTAAATACTCAATATTGCCGTCTGGCAGCCACTTTGCAAGGTCTCCTGTTTTATACATCCTTGTATTCTGTTTGAACGGATTGGCAGTAAATTTCTCTGCTGTAAGTTCCGGATTGTTTATATAACCTCTAGCCAATCCAACTCCTGCTATGCAGAGTTCTCCGGGCACACCTACAGGTTGTAGCCTGTTCTCCTTACTGACAATATATAGCTCAATATTGTCAATAGGTTTTCCAATTGGAACTGTTCCATCTATTTCTCCTTCGAAACAGTTATAATAAGATACATCAACTGCCGCCTCGGTAGGTCCGTATAAGTTGTACAGCTGAGTTCCATACCTTTTATTTATAAGCTCATATGTCCTGGATACATGCTTTAGGGATAATGCCTCTCCGCTGGCAAAAATTCTTCTTAAGGATGATATTCTATCTGTATTTATGCTTACTTCAACATGTTCCAGAAAAGTACTCAGCATGGAAGGTACAAAGTGGATCACTGTAACTCCATGTTTGGCTATTGCATTCATTATACTCTCAGGATCTTTTTCCTCTTTAGGCGCTAAAAAGCATACTGAACTGCCTTCAAGCGACCACCACAATAGTTCCCAGACAGATACATCAAATGTATATGGTGTTTTCTGAAGTATTACATCCTCAGCCCCTATAGGATACTTCTTTTGCATCCACTTCAACCTGTTTACAATTGCTTTATGCTCTATCATTACACCTTTAGGCTTTCCTGTTGATCCTGAAGTATAAATCACATATGCTAAATTATCTGGTTTATTGATGGTTTCCAGATTATCAAACGATCCTTTATACAATCTCATGTCATCGAGAATTACTATTTCTCCTTTAAAAGCTATAACGTCCTGGAAATCACTCTGTGTCAGCAGTATATCCGTTCCGCTGTCCTCCAGCATATATTCTATCCTATCATGTGGGTACTCGGGGTCTATTGGCAAGTAAGCACCTCCGGCTTTAAGGATACCCATAATGCCAATTATCATCTCAAAAGATCTTTCTACCATGATTCCCACTATTTTATCTGGCTTTACACCTTTTGCCCTTAGAACAGCCGATACAGAATTCGCCCTGTCATTAAGCTCCCTGTATGTCAATTGCTTATCCCCGAACCTTACTGCAACTCTTTCTGGTGTTTGCTCAACCTGCGCTTCAAATAATTCGTTGATGGTCTGATCCTTAGGGTAGTCTGCGCAGGTGTCATTAAAATCCAGCAATATCTGTCGCCTATCATCCTCTGACAGAATGTCGATTTCGGACGTGTTTGTATATGCCCCACCCACAATATGCCTTAATATGTTTAGAAAGCTCATTGATATTTTTTTTATATTTTCGTAACTTAATACCTTTTCATCATAACAAAACTCGAATTCTATCTTCTCACGAGAGGTTATTCTCAAATTCAAGCTGTAACTATTTCTTTCAGATATTATGTACTTATTAATCTGAATTGAATGGCACCCCCAGGCTGTTTCAATATTAGAAGGAGTAATATCAATAGAAATCGTAGAATCAAACAGGTCCATAGTACTGTTTCCTATACTGGATAATGAACTATATATGTGGCTTGGAAACCTTTCCAAATCCTTCCCGATTCTCTTTATAAGTTCATTTATTTTCTCATCAGCTTTTGTTGTCACCCTGATCGGAACTATATTGGCAAACCTTCCTATTGCCTTATCAAGACCTTCAATTTCAAGAGTTCTCCCTGATAATTCAACTCCAAAAACAGCTTCATTCGTGTTATTATATCTACTGAGCAATATCCCCCAGGCACAGTATATGAGCCATTCAATTGCCAAATTGTTACTATCTGTAAAAATCCTAATTTCTTTTTCCAGTTCTTTTTCCAAAGTACCAGTATAAACACTCTTTATTGCAGGGATCCTAGTTGAGATCTTCTCAGGCGAAATCATGGTTTTTTCATCAAAACCAAATAAGTACTTTTCCCAGAATTTCTCTTGATTCTCCGCATCCTGTTTTTCAAGCCATTTTGAATATTCTCCATATGATGTCTTTTTTATAGCTGCCGGAGAGCCTCCCATACTCAAGCAATGATATGTGTGGAAAAACTCATTTAGAATGATATTTATACTTTGTCTGTCAATGAGAATACTGTGATAGGTAATGATCAGTTCATAATTCTGATTCTCAAGTTCAGCAAGCAAGATACTAAAAGTCCTGGATTCAATATCAATTCCTATAGCTTCTTCTTCCTTCAACCTGCTGAGCCGTTCTGCCTTATCTTCATTAAATCCGCTTAAATCGCATAATTTTATTGAGGGTTCGCATTCCTTTAGTATAAATAGCACAGGCCTCTCAACTGCCTTCAGTTTTATACCGGCTCTAAGCATTTCATTAGACCGTACAACAAAGTTCCATGCAGATGTGAATACTTCTTCCTTAATGCTGCTTGAAATGTTAAGTGATACTTGCTCGGAATAATACCCGGTAGCCGGACTATCCAGATAATGAGACAGCATTTCTTTCTGTATCGGAGTAAGTGCTATAATGTCAATGGCATTCTTATTATTAAAGGTTTCATTATTGTTCATTTCTCTGTTCTCCTCCTATATTGCACCATTGTTCATATAGCCACTACACAGTGTATCATTCTGAGTGATAGAGTAAAGGCTTTTACATTCTGCCCCTACTCTTGTGTTTCATATAGTTTTAAATATGCTGGCTTCTAAAACAAATTAGGATTTTCACTTTTTGGTTATCATTACATTATCTATATAGAGCTCATCAAAATTGGTCCCCAGAAAACACTTGATTGCATCTCTTGGTGTTTCAACTATGGGCTCTCCCTTTACATTGAAAGACGTGTTCAACACAACAGGCACCCCGGTAATATGGTAAAAATTTTCTATTAGTCTATAATACTTTGGGTTCAGCTCTTTTATTACAGTCTGAAGTCTACCTGTTCCATCAACATGTGTCACTGCAGGAATTACCAGTCTTTTTTCTGGTAGTATATCAGCGACAATGAGCATATATGGTGAAGGTATATCCAAATCAAAATATTCTTCTTGATACTCCCAAAGAATTGAAGGAGCAAAAGGACGGAACGATTCCCTGAATTTTACCCTACAGTTAAGAGCATCCTTCATTCCAGCTATTCTCGGATCTGCCAACAGGCTCCTATTCCCTAAAGCCCTTGGACCACATTCTGCACCATCCTGGAACCATCCCACTATCTTACCTTCAGATATGGATGTTGCCGCCCTAAGATAGACATCCCTGCACTCTTCAAAATCCAAACTTTCATCATATTCCTTTATAGAGTTCCAGATCTCTTCTCTTGAATAAGTTTTTCCTAGATATGGGCTGAACATCATATATCATTCCTCTCTCATTATGAAAATTATTTGTTATCTTTGCACAAGCTTCATGCCGGTGCGGAGCATTTCCTTTCCCAGCTTATATTGAGCATTTCTAATAGAGTTCATGTTTTCCAATATAAATCTATCCAATCTTTCCATTTCATTGCTCATATCGTATGATTCCTTTGCATTATACAGCTTCATGTAAAACTCATAGTTGAAGTCGGCGATTTCCTTCCTTCTGTTATTTACGAAATTACTAAAACCTTCTATAGCGTCTATGACACTGTCATCCCTGTATTTCCATCTAAGCCTGGTAATAAATGTATGTATGATGATATCGAATATTTCAAAATC
Source organism: Caulobacteraceae bacterium (assembly GCA_050261415.1). Taxonomy (GTDB): domain Bacteria; phylum Bacillota; class Clostridia; order Lutisporales; family Lutisporaceae; genus JBLNDG01. The sequence goes on from JBLNDG010000199.1 coordinate 14,922, forward strand.
CCATACAGAATTGAGTTTCAGAAACTCTCTGCATTTTTGAGAAAACTCTTCTACCTCGGGGCTGACAAAGTTATATTTGTACATGCCGTCCTCAATATCATAGTCCTTCTTTAAAAGCTTATCCCTAAGCAGCTTTTCTTCCATCAGCGTCCCCGGATATACTTCCAGCTGCCAGAAATAATGCCTGATTACTTGTCCGATTCCAGTATCGTGAAGAAATTTGGCATTATCGTATATGTCTTCCATAACTGAATAGGGATGTATCATTATGAAACCAAAGGTCAAGTAAATATCAGGAAACTTTTTAAATACATTCAGTGCATTCCAATTGTCCTCAATGGTCGCTCTCTTGTTTAGAATTCGAAGCCCTCGTTCATTCCCCGACTCAAAGCCAATATTCACCTTCTCAAGTCCTGACTTTACTAACAGCTCCAAAGTATCCATGTCATTCTCATTCCAGTTTTCAGCCCTAAAACAACAGTTATAATAGATCTCAATATTACGGTTCTGTATCTCTTTTGCAATGGCTCGGATCCGCTCCTTCCCTTCCGCTCCTGGATCTTCAAAGCTTGAATCCACAAAGTCAAAGGTATGAAAATTATACAAATTCACAATTTGCTCTATTTCATCTACTATACTCTTAGGACTTCTGCCCCTCCAACGCGGTCCCTTTTGCTTCCTCCCGACAAAGGAACTGCAAAACCCGCAGTTGCCCAAGCATCCCCTGCTTGTAGAAATCCTAATATATTGAAATCTATTATCATGCATGTTGAACTGATCCCTTGCCGGTAAAGGCAAGCTATCTAGATTCTCAATAAGCTCTCTTTCCTCATTTACCCTCACTTCCCCTTTATCACGGTACATAATTCCCTTAATAGTTGAAAGCTTGTTATTACCTTCAATGCACTTTATTAGTTCATATAACGTGATTTCTCCCTCACCATAAACAATAAAGTCTATCTGCTTATAGTCTCTGAGTATCTCTTTTCCTCCAAATGTCGCCATATGTCCGCCACAGATTGTTATAATGGACTCATCATGTGCTTTTATCCATTTAGCCAATTTAAGAACATGTTTCATAGTGATGCAAGTTGTGGTAAAGCCAACCACCTCAAACTTTCCATCCAGAAGCACCTGAAGCTTATCTTGGCTGTCAGTAGCTACAAATTCAAATATGCTGACATTGT
>JBLNDG010000200.1:0-11484 GCA_050261415.1 Caulobacteraceae bacterium
AAATATTGTACTACGATAAGCTTTAATGTAAAATCAAGTTGATCGATAAGGTGTCCGGATGTCTCCGGTTTAATGTCCGGATGCCTCCGGAATTGCCGTCCGGATAATCCGGTATACGCATTAATTATTTCACGAGTCTTTCTCCCCACTGCAATTCTATATTCCCGGAATTCATCCATGTTTATTTTAGCGCTAAAGCGGGCAACTTCTTCAACAGTCATAGCATTACCGGTATCAAGTATTTCAGCGTTCATTCTTTCAATCCATTGATCTGTGTTTATAACTTGAGATTCATCCGCCACTAAAATATTCATGGTCATATCTATCCTCGTAATATTCAACATGTGCCAAGCTATAGAACTACTCTCCTTAAGAGGTATGGTCCGAAAAGTTGCATCATCCAGACCCTGCCATAATCATCTTCGAAAGTTACAATGTCCTCTCCTGACACAGCAGATGAATGAACCATCACATGCTGTCTGAGGCACAATTCAATAGCTTCGCTCCTTAAATATTTAGAAACTGGTGCATTACTTGATTTTATTATTGATAGTCTTCTTTTACCACTTGCAGTTTTTTGTGTTGGATCAAAAAAGTCTATTATAAAGTATGCTTTTTCATATGCTACACTAACAGATTTAGCTGTCTTTATATACCACATATCTTTAGTATTAACTGGAAAACCAAAATCCAATAACTTCTTTCGTAATTCAACACTATTTATAGGTGCAATCTCCCTGATTCTATCCTCAATTAGCATTCTTGCAAACCAAGCAGAAAACCACTCAGGCTCCACAGATTGTTCCCATTCCTTTTCTATTTGTCCCCCATCATCAACATATGCAATAATGTTATTGCCAAGTTCAGTAAACACTTCTAAAGTCGAGGCAGTTAACTCATAACTTAGGCCTAATACTGTTTCTTAAAAATAATCCTTTATAACATTTGCATCAATTAATATATACATTTTATTCCTCTCGTTTATTTCGAATTTTAGCAAGTTTTTTAGCTTCCTCTAGTCTTTCTGGGAAAAAACCTTCGGGCCACTCCTCAATAAATCTTCCTTTCTCGTCCAAACTGAGCTTAACTGCATTTTTCTTGCCGTTATTTGCATAAATATAATAGAAAACTATATCCTTATTAGATATCTTTCCATTAGCAACAAATTGCTGCAATCTTAGAACTAAATGTTCACTATGAGTTTCTACTATGGATTGTATATTCCTTTTATAAAGACTGAAAAAAAGTTCCCTAACTCAGCTTGTGCCCTAGGATGTAAATGAATTTCTGGTTCTTCAACAAGAAAAAGTGATCCATCTGCTAGGTTAAATCCAGCGACCAATACTGGAATCACTTGGCTATTTCCATACCCCACATCTGCGAAGTTCTGGTATTCTTTTGTCTCAGGATGCTGAAAATGAATTTCATAATAACGGTCTGAAAGCTTTACCATCTTTACATCTGAAGCAATGCCTGCAGAATTTAGCCATTCGATAACATTACTGAGTATTCCTTTTGCACGTGAACCTTTTCTTAAGTTATCCATAGCTAATATGTTTATGCTATTCTCACCATTAGCCCCAACATGCTGCCTTTTCTCTCCAGAATAAAGAAACAATCTAGAAGGTGCCACTCTCATAGCTCCTACATACTCAATATTCTCTAAAGTATTCTGTAAATAATGGCTCATTCTAGTAATTTCAAAATTGGTTTTTTCTAATACTTTATAAAATTGATTCAATTGTGATTCATCACTATTAGGAAACACACCAATTATTCTGATAGGCATAAAATTTTTCATTCTTAATTTCCTAGATATTTGTCCCATCACTGCTTGAGGTAATTCTTTATCTGCAATAATATTAATACTTTGGCGTTCAGAATCATCAGAATACTTTGATTGGATTAATATACTATTATGCTTATTCATTGTACATTCGCTAAGAATAAGCTCCTGTAGTTTAGAACGATATGAAAACTTCATTGAAAGTCCTATCGATTGTTTTGACTTAAGGCTTAACATACTTCTATCCCAATCAAAAGGTTCTATAGAAAATTTTATTTCAATCTTTCTTCTTTTAGAATTCTTGTACACTATATCTCCATAAGAACCAAAATCGCCCATTTCGCCATTTAATAGCAATGGGACATTATTGTCATAACTTTTTACTGTCTGACTAAGAATACGAAAGCCGGAAATAATAGAGGATTTTCCATAATTATTAGGTCCTAGCAATAGGGTAATTGGCTTCAGAAACCTCATCAAAAGCTTTGAAGTTTTTATATGAAATATTACTAAACACTTAATTCACCTCAGCATAATATTTAGTATGTTATATTTATAGTTTAGTCTTGATGTATTATGTTTTTCACTGTAGCTATAAGTTTCTCTTCCATTTCTTTTATTCCCCTTGGAGTGTATGAATAGATAATACATCTTAAAGATTTTAGGTCAAAAGGTACATCATCTATACTTTGAGCTAAAAGAATAACATCCTTTCCAAGTGCATGCGCTAAACCAAGTTCATAGAAAACATTTGGATTTTTATTTGTAAGATCAGCAATTATAAGCCTTGCACGATTAATTTGTTCCCATATATCTCTTGTTATTGAACCAATACCCACTATTTCATCAGCCCTTATGCACGAAAGTCCCTCTGCTTTAACAAGTTTGCTTATATGATCATCATAAATAGGTTTCATTTCATCACTAAATGGCATTATAACAAAACAAAGGTTCGAATCAAGGGTATATTCTCCTCCTCCAAAAATCTTTCCAATGTGTTCATTTTTTGTATTTGATGTTGTCATTTGTCCCCGTAATTTATTATTATCTTTTCGGGGAGAAATAGGAGTACTTACATTAGTTGGCTTAGCTTTAGGCTTTATTGAATTCATACCAAAAAAAGAGGAAAAAATATCATCAATGCCACTGAAATCGAAATAATTTAATGGCAGTAATGCTTCAAGAGCTTCAACCTTCGTTTGTATAGTCTTTATATCATCAGAATCTAAAGCAATACCTAATTCTGCTATTGCTTTTTCAATTTTTTTATAATCATCAGAGAATGTGTTTCCAACCTTCTGTTTTTCCTTCAATACTGATTCAGCCTTTTCAATAATATTTTCTGCCCTGTTTTTCGCTTCAATAGATTTTAATATTATATCATCATCAGTTTTCTTAGCTATACTTTCCTCAAGTATCTTTTTAATTTTTTCATCTTCTAAATACTGCTGCATTGAATCAAACTCGGCATTTGCTTTTACGTTCGAATTCTCTTCAACAGCAGTAGCTATAATTTTACAAGTTTGGTCGACCTCTAACATAATCTTTACTTGTGGCTTACCTTTTTTTGCTTCAAGAATCCCATTTAGTTCAAATGTTCCAATCTTAATATTATGGGCTGCAATAGGTCTTTCGCCAATATAAATGTTTATTTTAACAGATTTTTGATTATCAGAAGCAGTTGTTAAAATTTGGCTTCTCATTGTAGGTAATGCAGTTCCTCTTAGAACAAAAGGTGTCGCTATACCTCCAAGTGTCTCTATACATATAGTTAATGGTAAATATTTAAATTTTTTCAAATCCATCTTATGTTCCATTTTATTTAGCAATCCTTCTAGCTGAACATTGTAAATTCAAATATGTTTTTTATCCCCTGTTACAATATTCTTCACAAACTTCCAAATTCCTTCTTTATACAATATAAAATCTTTATACAGTATCTCACATATCTACAGATAAAACTTCTTTTCCAACAACATTCTGTTGGGAATCTTGTTGGTGATATCCTCTCCCCAGTACGTTATCCAATTCTCCTCAAAACTACCTGGGTTTTCGGGAGGCCATTTGGGGTATGTCAAAGGCTATCCCCTGCGGTTTGAATACACTCTTCTAAAGTTACCACAGATTTAACGTTATCATCAACAGTGGTGATTTTCCCGTAAAGTTTCAAATCAAATTCATTACCCGACTCAATACCAATGCAAACACCACTCAAGCCTGACTTTACCAAAAGCTTCATCAGTTCGATACTGTATGGAAAATGGATACCCCTCATAAGTTAAATGTTAACTCAAATAATTCCATATGGATACCTAAATTAAAAAGTAGTTGGATTTAAAGCCGTTCCTGATGTATTCTACTGCTATATAAGAAACATGTACTACAGATAAACTTAAGCCCTTCCTTCATTTCCGCAAATACAAAAGCGGCTTCCGAAGGAAAATAAAAACCTGTAGAACATACATTCTACAGGCTGTTGGAGGCGCCACCCGGATTTGAACCGGGGAGTAAGGGTTTTGCAGACCCGTGCCTTACCACTTGGCTATGGCGCCGTATTATTGGAGACCATGCATGCACGGGCGCCGTGTTTGCCCCGGTTATCCGTTAACAATTATTGCATTAAATTATCGCATGCCTGGCCTTTGCGTATCTGGAGCGGGATACGAGATTCGAACTCGCGACTTTCACCTTGGCAAGGTGACACTCTACCACTGAGTTAATCCCGCGTAAGTACATGGAAACATACTGTAACTCGATATGCTATTTTCATTTCAAGCGCCTGGCGCCGTTTCCCGGGCCAGAAACCTGGTGCCCAGAGCCGGAATCGAACCAGCGACACGAGGATTTTCAGTCCTCTGCTCTACCAACTGAGCTATCTGGGCGTAACCTAAACCGGCAATCCCCGCTCGCCCGACCGGAAACACCTTTCATTTCCCGCCGGCTCGCTCTTCCTGGATCCCTGCCCTTTGCGCCGTATTGCTGGCGACCCGGAAGGGACTCGAACCCTCGGCCTCTAGCGTGACAGGCTAGCGTTCTAACCAACTGAACTACCGGGCCACATACTGCAATACTGCTTGTGAATCATGCCGCTAGCAGCGGATAATTCCTGGTGGGCACTATAGGGCTCGAACCTATGGCCCCCTGCTTGTAAGGCAGGTGCTCTCCCAGCTGAGCTAAGCGCCCTCGTCTCTCGCGCCGAGCGACAATCAATAGTATACAAAAATAAATTTTCAAAGTCAATAATAAATTGCATTCTTTATTTAGTTTACCCTCCGCGGGCTTATATTTTCTGTAGCTTGCTCATCTATGCTCAACAATACGGATATGCCTTACCAAAAATACCGTATTGAAAAATGCCTTAATCAAAAACCCCGATATAGTAAATATCGGGGTTTTTGCTGCTAAGCTTGATTTTATGTTAAAGTCTTAAGACTTTATTTACATAACCTTCGTCACATTTGCAGCCTGGGGTCCCTTTGCGCCTTCGACGACATCAAACTCTACTTCGCAGCCCTCTTCCAAGGTCTTGAACCCATCCATGGCAATTGCGGAAAAGTGAACAAAAACATCGTTCCCATTTTCCCTCTCAATGAATCCAAAACCTTTTTCCGCGTTAAACCATTTTACTCTTCCTCTTTGCATTACATAAACCTCCTGAAATTATCTTGGAGTTGACCGCATAATTACGCTGCTTGCCAAAACCAAAACCAGTTTATCATATTGTTTTGCCGCTTGTCAACGAGCAAGGATTACATAATCTGCCTTATAGTACACTTATGCCTTGACAATTCCTGGTTACCATAAATATATGCAATATTATATTATCCATAACCGGAGCTTTATATTCAAAGCAGGCAAAAGTATCGGATGCTTGCGGCTTTCCGTCTTTTACGCATGCTCCTGTTCCGCATCCTGTAATGACTTTCTTTTCTTTGATACAAGACCCCCGATTCTTCCCGTTTCCTTCGCCGACAGGCTTTTCCACCCAAATTTTAGCACTTTCTCGGCCAATCCCAGTTCTTTCGCAACTTCAAATTTCAATATGTCCGTATTTTTCCCCATATCATCGTGCCTCTCGTACATTACGTGAATTCATTCATTATTTTGTGGAGAAATTAGCCTTTTATGCATCAATCGGCAGAAATTTCCCCTTTTACCGCGTTAATAGCAACTTTAAGCTGGACATCCTTGTTTGCCGGTATTTGTGAAACGGGCATGTTTCTATATTCATCAGGAACGTCAATTACGATATCCGGTTCAATGCCGCTGCCGTGTATGCAGACTCCCGACGGCGTGAAGTACCTTGACACGGTCACCTTGAGCCCGGATCCGTCATCAAGCATCTTCAGTTCCTGTACGAGTCCTTTTCCAAACGTCCTGGTTCCAACAATCTTTCCCCTTGCATGGTCCTTTATCGCGCCCGCTAGTATTTCCGACGCGCTGGCGCTGTTACCGTTGGTCAGGATAACCAGCGGCAGGTCGACATATCTCTTGTCGGATTTTCTTGTGTTCTTGTTGCCGTTTCTATCCTCGGTATAAACTATAATCCCTTCGGGAAGCAAACTGTCGGCAATTTCAATTACCTGCTCATACGACCCTCCGGGATTGTCCCTGAGGTCTATTACCAAGCCTTTTATCCCTTTATTCAGCATTTTGTTGAGGTCGTTCTTGAAATACTTGGCTATTTCGGCGTCAAACATAACGAGCTTGATATACCCGATTTCCCCGTCAAAAATATCACTCTTGATGTTTGAAGCCCTGATCCGTTTTCTTATAATGTCAAATTGCAGGTACCTTTTTTCATCCGGGCGATATACCGTTATCTTCACCTTCGTGTTCTCTTTTCCTTTAATCATGCTGATTATCATGTTTTCATCCCGTATTTCCGTTACATCCTTATCGTTGACTTTTACAATTTTATCGCCTTTTTTGATGCCGGCAGATTCTGCGGGAGAATTCTCGAATGGCTCAATTACCGTCAATAGCCCGTTTTCATCAACACTTACCGTAACACCTATGCCGACATAACTCCCCTGGGACTTTTCCATGAATGCTTTCATCTCGTCCTTGTTGAAATAAACGGTGTAAGGATCTTTCAAAGATTCCACAAGCCCGCTTATGGCTCCCTCGAGCAATTTGTTTTCATCAATATTCTGATAGAAATCTTGTTTAAGGATTTCCCTTACCTGGTTAAACTTGCTGATATTTTTATAATTTACGGAATTTGCATCGAAACTGATGATATACCTTGTGTTGATCGAATTAATCGTATAAAACAAAAATGTTGTGAGACAAACGGCAGCCAACACGGCTGCCGTCACGATTGCAGCCACCTGCCGCATTGAAAATTTCCTATCCATTTTGTACTCTCCTTATGGGGCAATCAATATATCTTATGCGCTCTATAAAACAAATAAACCCGGTTTTTAACCGAGTTGAAAACAAAATATATTTTCTTTTATTGTTATTTCGTCAGCCACCCGGATGAAAGCGGGTTTTTAGTTTCACCGTTCACCCTTATCTCAAAATGCAGGTGATTTCCCGTGGATAAGCCGGTACTTCCTACCTTTGCTATCACCTGGCCTGATTTGACTTCATCCCCCACCTTTACAAGGAGCTTGCTTGCATGCGCATAAAGGGTGGTGATCCCGTCGCCATGGTCTATAACAACCATATTGCCGTAACCGCCGCTTTTATCATAATGCGCCATTATAACCGTCCCTCTATTGGCGGCGACTATCGAAGCTCCTTTATCGGCTGCAATATCAATACCGGTATGCATTTTATATTTTCTCAGTATCGGATGCTTCCTCATGCCGTAATAGGAAGTTATGGTATATGAACTGGGACAAGGCCATACCATCGAACCTCCCACATATTTTGTCCTTTTCGAAAGGTTCTTTATTACGCTTTCCAGCCTTTTTGACTCGGCTATCTGGGCGTCAATTTCTTTCTCAAGCTTGTCAATCTCCGCCTTGCTCCTGGCAATTTCACTTTCAACCTGTGCCCTGGAGGTCTTCAGCCGTGAGAGGACTTCTTCCTTTTCGCTTACCTTTCTCTCAAGGTTTTCTTTTGCCTGCTGCTGAAGCTTCCTTTTATATTCAACTTCCTGCTTGGCGTTGTACAGTTCCTGTATCATATTGTTGTCATATCTCGAAATGACCGCCATGTATTGAAGTCTCTCATAAAACTCAATCACGCTTTTTGATTCAAGCAGCGTATCAAGCAAGGTTGTGCCCGAGTTTTTATACATGACCTTCAGCCTGGACTTGACTAATTCGCGTTGTTCGTTGTAATTTGCCACCGCTTCTGCAAGCGCGGCTTCGGTCTTTCTTAAGTTTTCCTCGGCATCGCTGACTTGCTTTAACAGTTCCTGATATGCATTGTTTTCAGAGGCCTGCTCGTTTACTAATCTCTTCTTCTCCTGCTCAAGCTGCGATTTTTTCTTTAGCTCGCTATTTTGCTTCTTTTTTAATTCATTAATTCGATTGTCGGTATACTTTTTTTCGTCCTTTGCCTTGCTCAGCTCATCCGCCATGACAGGCAAGGCAGCTGAAGCCAGCAATGCAATGGTAAGAACCGCAATTAACAATCTCTTCACGAATCCAAACCTCCAAGCATTAGTTTTAATCTTGGGTATGGGTGCGAAAACCAATACTCCTCCCTCTATACCCGTAAATGCTTGCGGAGCGAAATTACGCTTCCTATTGCTCCCACCACAGCGGCTATGGCAAAATATAATAACGCCAGCTGGGACCATACATCCTTGATCTTAACCATCACCAGCATCTGCGAATTTGCTAAAAACGAATCCTGTGAAAACTTTTCCTCTATGATATTATAGCCATATGCCGACAGTATAAACGAAATCAAAGCTCCTACCAGACTTATTATAACACCTTCCACGACAAAAGGCCAGCGTATAAACCAATCAGTTGCGCCGATATATTTCATTATATTTATTTCTTTACGCCTTGCAAATACAGTGAGTTTTATAGTATTTGCAATAATAAATACCGCGACAATTAAAAATATCGTTACCATCAGGCTGCTGATCAGCTTTAGCCAGTGGGATACCCGCGTAATTATGTCAATCGCGTCCTGTGAATAGCTGACGGTATCAATACCGCTGGTCTTCTGGAGCATTTCAACTACTTCCTTGCTGTAAGACGTATCTTTCAGCTTGATTATAAATGATACCGGAAAAATCACGTTAAGCCCTTCCAACAGGCCCGACCCTTTGCCGAGCCTTTCCTTCGCCCTCTCAAAGGCCTCTTCTTCTGTCACTTTCTCATACTCGGCAATTTTATCGTTATTTTTAATGATTTCCTCTATCCTGTTTACCTGGGCGTCATCCAGTCCCTCGTAACAAAACGCTTCAAGCTGGGGTTGTTCCTTCCAGATTTTTATGTTTGCATCAAGATTGAATGATGCCAGCAGGAAAAACCCGAATATCATTAATGACGCCACCACTATTGCGACTGAAGCCAGCGACATAAGTTTGTTTCTGTATGTATTTACAAAACCTTCTTTAACTATGTGCCTGACTGTTCTTATCTTCATACCGGTATTGTCCTTTCTCCTGGTCTCTCACTACCATTCCCTGGTTGATAGCGACAACCCGTTTCTTCATCTCGTCTACTATAGATTTTTCGTGTGTAGCTACAATAACCGTGGTCCCTCTATGGTTAACCTCGCTGAGAAGCTTTATTATCTCCCAGGACGTTTCAGGATCCAGGTTGCCGGTAGGCTCATCCGCAACCAGCAGCGAGGGATTGTTGACCAGTGCCCTGGCCAGCGCAACTCTTTGTTGTTCACCCCCAGAAAGCTGCCCCGGATACATATTGGCTTTCCTGCTCAGCCCGACAAGCGCAAGCGCCATAGGCACTTGTCTCCTTATTTCCTTCGGAAGCGCCTCGGTAATGACCATCGCATATGCTACATTTTCATAAACCGTCTTGTTCGGCAACAGCCTGAAATCCTGGAATACTACTCCCAGGCTTCTCCTGAGGTACGGCACTTCCTGTCTCGACATAGAGGTAACATCGTATCCGTTTACGTAAACTTCACCTTCCGTCGCATCCTCTTCCTTCAGCAGAAGCTTTATAAGTGTTGATTTTCCGGAGCCGCTCGGCCCAACCAGAAAAACGAATTCGCCTTTTTCAATTTTCAAGTTTACATCCCTCAGGGCTGTCGTACCGTTGGGATAAATTTTAGTTACATTTCTCAGTTCGACCACTGCAACACTCCCTAACAATGCAGGAATTTTCTTTGCCTCATATGATATCGCTTTTTGCGTTTTCCACCTTGTCAAGGTATTTTTTCACGAGCATCGATACCTTGAACGTAATGGCATCATCAAAATTTCTCAGGTCCAGTCCTGTTATTTTCTGAATTTTATCCAGCCTGTACACCAGCGTGTTGCGGTGTACATAAAGCTGCCTTGAAGTTTCGCTGACATTCAGGTTATTTTCAAAAAACTTTTGTATTGTTATGACTGTTTCCTGGTCAAGCGAATCCAGCGAACCCTTTTTAAAAACTTCTTTCAAAAATAACTTGCACATTGTAGTGGGAAGCTGATAAATCAGCCTCCCAATGCCAAGATTGTTGTAATTGTTGATTTCCTTGTCGTTTTCAAAGATGCTTCCTATATGGAGAGCCGTCTGCGCTTCCATGTAAGAACGCCTGATATCCCTTATATTATCCACGATGGAACCAATGCCGATCTGCGCCTTTACCATCAGCTCGGTATTCAGCGTATCAATGATGGCCTTGGCGGTTTTATCGACCTCCGCGGTATCATCCGCGCTTCTTAATTCCTTTATCAGCACCGTATTGTTATCATCCAGCGAAATTACAAAGTCTTTCCCCTTTTTTGGAAAAAGACTCTGGATAACTTCACCTGACTGTATTTCCCTGACCTTCCCGGTTTTAACCAATAATGCGACCCTGTATGCGTTATACGGTATATGCAGTTCCTTGGCCTTGAACTGGATATCCCCGGGAAGAATATTGTCTGTTATTATATTTTTGAAGAAATTGCCCTTGTCAAATTTCTCTTCATGGTAATTTCTCAAATTCACAACATTAACCGCAAGCATGGAAAGAAGGCTTTTGCTGTGTTCTCCTTCGATATTTATGAACACAATAAACTCGAGCCTGTTTTTTATATAAATCTTTTGAAAAAGCTGCCCGTTTTCTTCGTGATAAACCCCGGTATTATCAATAATAGATGCAATAGATGGATGAACAGTACCCGCAACCGACTCGTCCGTACATCCCAAAATCAGGCCTGTTTCATCCATTACACCGTAGTATCCGTCTATAAACTCGCGTATTTGGTATATCAGTCTTTGAAACAGCTTCACTTTTTCCTCCGTTTATATCAAACTATACAATTCGCCGGTACTATTTGAAACCTGCCAATTATCCCTGCCGAATCATTTTTGATGAAGCATTCGTCATCGCAAGGAACATGGAGCAAATGATAGGGATTTGCTGTAGTACCAACTATAAGCTTTATTATACTACATTGGAATATATTATGGAATACATAAAAGGTGCGAAAAGTCAAAATAAGAAGATAATCGAAAAGTAGCTGGTAATTTTGCTGAAAGGCAAATTTGAAGCATAAAACAAGTATAAAAAGCAATAAAAAGCAATATTTGGATGACGTTCCTTGAAAACCGCATATAGTT
>JBLNDG010000201.1:0-4045 GCA_050261415.1 Caulobacteraceae bacterium
TTGCTGCCTCCCGGCGAGGGCGGGTTTAAGGGCAGAGCCCTTTTCCCTAAGCAATTGAGAAATTCTGCGAAATAACTCGAAAGTCACAGTTCTTCGTGTCTATTTAATCGGGGACAGTGCACTCCTTTAACTGGGGAAGAATTATTTGATAGTGATATGGGTTATAAAAGTGAACTACAAACTAAAAACTACACAATGTTAGCGAATCTTGTTAGTTCCTTTGTTATTTCAGAACCTATATACGGCTTGTTTACTGGGCTGGTTCTGGATCAAATTAATAATGGAGCCAAAGGAACGGGAAATGCAGTATCTGAACGAAGAGATGTCAGAAAACTCGGTCAGGCCTTTCATAACGGTCAATGGCAAACTTATTTTATTACGAATCAGGCAGAATGGTATTGGTATCATGTCCAGAAGTATTATTTATCAGACGGCTCATTATCAGGATCATATCCCGCGTTTTACGAGCCTGACTTTTATAATTACATGCCGATTGAGTGGATTCCCACGGCAAACTTTTATAACGATCAGGCAATAATTGATATTACACTGTCAAGATATTTAAAAGGCTACCCCGTGGCATACGATGTAATTGATGGGGATTACTGAACAAGTGATTGGAATAGGATAGGTTCTATTCAATATTAATAAGAATCGCAGGATAAAGTAATGATTATGGATTTCTTGAAGAAAAACAAAATGCTCATTTGCATCTCTTTAGTCTCCTTAATTATTTTAGCTGCCTATGTCTTCACCATTTATCCCACTCCACAAAAATCAATAAACGACTATTTACTATATCAGTTCAAGAACGATCTTGATACTCCAAAATTCTATGAATTCAAAAAGAGTCTTGCTTTGATGGGAATTACAACAATCAGTCCGGAACTTAACAAGAACATGCAATTGACTTCTACTTTAACACTGTATGTTTATTCTTCAAAGCTAGAATTAGATAAAGATAATACTTCCCAATATTTGGTGTATTTTCACTTCACCGAGTATTGGAAGGATAATAGCGTTAAGCAAGGATACACAGGCCTCATGCAGGTTCTCCTAGAGAAAACTTCCCCATTACACAGGAATGTTAACGTAATTAAGATTTCCCCGGTAAAGCCTGTTGATAAAAATGGCGGAGTAAGTTTTATTCTCAAGGCAGTTTAGAATTTAAGGGGCATGGCCCAGACTTCTGGGCCACTCTCCGTTTATTTACTCCTATTTCCCTTTTGGTGCTTATTTAGTTTTTCATACAAGAAAGGAGCAACTTGGTTGAAAAAGTTATTTATCCTCATACTGGTCTTCTCACTTTTGCTGGTAAATCCTATTCAGTCATCAGCCAAAACTTTGAGTAGCAAGGATTCAAGTGCCTTCATGCCGTCAGTCGGCATCCAATCTTATCAATTTATCAAATCCGGGTACAGTTCAATTCATAATAATTACGACGGCAGTATTACAATTGAAGGCTATACTAAAACCTACTATGCCGTAGACCGGATCGGGATAATTTTCAATCTGCAGTACTTTAACGGAAGCAATTGGGTTACTCTAAAAAGCTATCCGTTTGAGGCTATTAACAGCTATGATATTACCAAGTACCTCACCGTGACAGTATCACCGGGTTTTTCCTATCGAGTATTGACCGAACATTATGCTGTCGATAATGGCCTAACTGAAACGGGGACCAGTGTTACCGGTTCAATAACTGTTTATTAATCCTATTGGGAAGGATTCTCGCGGAAGTAAGGGGCTGTCTAAGCAGCCCCTTTAGTCTATTGATTCAGCAATCTTAATTAGTTCGATCTGATCGATCTTAGATTCCAGTTCGAAAAACAGTCCTCTGTTATGCCAGATCATAGTATTTGAACCATCCTTATTTTTGATTAGATGTCCTGATCTTCCATTTAAGTCCATGGTTTTAACTTGTGAATCATCTGAATCAAATAAATAACTTTCACTATTATCCCCAAACAGGTTTCCTTGAGTAAGGTTAATCTTATTTCCGTTTTTATCATAAGTCATACTAACACGAAAAATGTCAGTATGAATCTGGGTGAACATAATTTTTTCTAATTTAGTTCCTTCCGGCAGAAATTTTGGTTCAGCTAACAGAAAGTTTATCAGCTTCTTAGCTTCTTCCAGGCTTACTTCTCTGGGAGGTTCACTTATGTTGGCATCCCCTATCTGCGGAATGTCCCCTGATCTTTTTTCACTGATTACAATATTTTGGGTGGTCTTACCTGTAACCGCATAAAATATTTTCATAATCCTCTCACCAAAAGCTGCAGCAGTGAGCGGTTGAAACAGAGAAATTCCTATGACTATGAACACGATCGCAGCGGCCCAAAAAGTTTTTGATTTTAGTTTCTTTAGGTATCGGGAGCCTGGGGTATCGGCTATGCCATAACGTTGTTTGAACTTCTTCCACTGTTCATCCACCGGAGGCACTTCAACGCTCTCTACCTCTTTTTTTATTAGCACCTTTAGAATTTCATCGAATTCATCCTCCGTATACCGCATTATGTATCACCTCCGGCTGCACCTTCTGAGCGGGTATCCAGACCAATAATCTTCCTGCTTTTTCGTTTAGTCCTCATTAAACGGGCCCTAACCGTTTGAGGAGATATTTCAAGGACTTCTGCGATCTTGTCGAAAGACAAATCCATAGAATAACGCAGGACTAATAACTCCCGATCCCGCAGCTCAAGTCTGTTTAAGATCCGCTTAACCTCGTCCTGCAATTCAATCGAATCAAATCCGGGATCGTGTAGAAGTTCTCTATTGAATTCTAATACCTCACCGATATCTGCAACCGTTGTTACATTGGAACTTCTTCTCAATATATCTTTAACCTTGTTTACCGCAATCGAGATTAACCAAGCCTCGAACTTATCCAAGTCCTTCAGTTGATCAGATTTGCTTAAGGCATTATAAAAGGCTTCTTGCACTGCATCTTCGGCAATCTCTCTGTTTTGAGCTATTGAATATACTATTGCATATAATTTTTTATGGGAGAAGTTATATATATCCTCCCAATTGTGTAACTTGATACCTTTATTATTTTCGCGAAAATAGGAGCTCAATGGACCTCCCCCCTTCACACGACAGGCAGGTGCTGACATTGGCCTTCAGTTAATTTATATTTCTTTATTGGTGCCTCTAAACCCTTCTAAGTGTTTGTATTTTTTATTTTATTCTTAATAGTCCAAAAATCACTAGGATTTTCTTCCTGTTTTTGCCTTATCATGTCACAAAATACGGTCGTAAACTGTCTATATAGTAGAGAACTGAAAAGAGTCTTACTTTTCCGAAAGCGAGGTGATTCAGATGAATTAGCATTAAGGCCCGTGAGGTACGTTTGTCCTCAGAACCAGTTTTAATCTATTTGTAGCTCAATAAACCCTACGACTCTAACTCGGCAAATGTGAGAAAGTTTTAGAAAAGAAGGAGGAAAAACAAAATGAAAAGATTTATAAAAAGTATTGTGTTCATGGTCATTTCTTCTCTTCTACTGTCGGTACCTGCTTACGCCGCTAATGAAACTAAGAACCCAAAGAATAATTATACAGAACAACAACTCGAGGAGAGGTTTCAGCAAATTCATTCAGTGATGCGTAAGGTGCATGAGGGTAGACTTGCTCAAGAGGAAGCTTTGAAAATTCTGGAGAAAATGCGGGTTCACTCAATAAAAGGACAAAGTAATAAAACTGAAACCACAGCAGCGTCCGATCTTGGTATTTTATCTGTTCCAGATTATGCAATCGATTTACCACAAGCCTTTGCTCTTTGGGATGATCTTACTGGATATTATTATGCAGGGGCACATTTCTTCTGGAACGGCGAAGCTTACTGGAAATCTGACTTTCCAAGTCCTTGGCCTAGCTGAACCTGGAAAGGGAGTAAATATTGGTGGTCCAGACGGTTTCGGTATGGTATTTTCAAGGCCTATCAACAGAGTTACACAAACCTTTGACACCTATGATAATAACGGTCAAGACTACAGTTGGACAACGCCTAGTTCTGCAAGCAGTTATGGTGTAGGCTTCAC
>JBLNDG010000202.1:0-9518 GCA_050261415.1 Caulobacteraceae bacterium
TCACAAACACATAAAAATATGCCCCTAAAATCCTAAGATTTCAGGGGCATGTTCCACTTTTTATATATTTTTCGTATTAAGCACTCTCATTGCATTGAGTACGGCCAGAGCCGCTACTCCCACGTCTGCGAAAACGGCTTCCCACATGGTTGCAAGTCCGCCTGCACCAAGCAATAACACAATTGCTTTTATTGCAAATGCAAATATTATATTCTGCCAGACTATACTTTTTGTTCTTTTGGCTATTCTTATAGCACTGGCAATTTTAGAAGGCTCATCAGTCATTATGACTACATCAGCAGCTTCAATTGCTGCATCTGAGCCCAAACCGCCCATTGCTATTCCTATGTCCGCCCTTGCCAGTACAGGAGCATCGTTTATACCGTCTCCTACAAATACCAGTTTGCCTTTGGACGGCTTTTTCTTATCAAGCAGTTCCAGCTTTTCTACTTTCTGATCAGGAAGCAGTTCTGCATATATTTTATCCAAGCCAAGCTTTTCAGCAACCTTCTCACCTACGGTTTTTGTATCACCCGTCAGCATGACAGTCTGCCGGATACCCATATTCTTCAGCTCACGTATTGCATTTTGAGCATCTTCCTTAATCTCATCAGAAATCACTATATACCCGGCATATTCTTTATCAACTGCTATATGCACAATAGTTCCTATAACATCCGGGCTTGCATACTGGATATCATATTTATCCATCAGTTTACCGTTTCCCGCGAGTACCTCCCTGCCCTTTACACACACCTTCACACCATGGCCCGATATTTCTTCATAACCTTCTACTGCATTTTTATCAACACCATCCCCAAAAGCCTTCAATATCGAAGCTGCAATAGGGTGGTTGGAATAACTCTCTGCGTAAGCCGCATACTCCAGCACTTCCTGCTCCTTAGCAGTTCCTGCACTTTTTATCTCGGTTACCTTAAAAACACCCTTCGTCAATGTTCCTGTCTTGTCAAATACTACTGTATCAACTGCGTTAAGTGCCTCAAGGTAGTTGCTGCCCTTTATAAGAACGCCGTTTCTGGAAGCTCCTCCAATACCCCCGAAAAAGCCCAGAGGTATGGATACAACCAGGGCACACGGACAAGATACAACAAGAAAAATCAAAGCCCTGTACAGCCACTCACTGAAGGTCGCATCAGGTATTACCAAAGGAGGAATAACAGCCAGTGCAAGAGCGGTAAATACGACCGCCGGGGTATAATACCTTGCAAACTTGGTTATGAAGTTTTCTGTAGGTGCTTTTTTACTGCTTGCATTCTGCACTAAGTCCAGTATCTTTGAAACTGTGGATTCTCTAAATTCTTTCGTTACTTCCACGGTCAGCACACCATTGTTATTTATGCACCCTGACAGTATCTCATCTCCGGCGCCCACTCCTCTTGGCACTGACTCGCCTGTAAGAGCAGAGGTGTCTACCATTGATTTACCATCAAGGATTTTACCGTCCAGCGGCACTTTTTCTCCAGGTTTTACTATGATTATGTCCCCTATGTTTACTTTCTCCGGATGTACCTGCTTTGTTTCGTCGCCGAGCTTTAGATTCGCATAATCCGGTCGTATATCCATAAGTGACTTTATTGACTTTCTTGAGTTGTTAACAGCAATATCCTGAAACAGCTCACCCATCTGGTAGAACAGCATAACGGCGACACCTTCAGGAAATTGACCGATAGCAAAGGCTCCAATAGTTGCAATACTCATAAGAAAATTCTCATCAAAAACTTGACCTTTTACTATATTCCTTATTGATTTTAAAAGTACTTCAGTCCCTGACAAGAAATACGCCGCCAGGAAAAAACCTAATTCAACCCAGTTAGGGAACTTGAACAATATTGCAGCTACGTACAAAACAGCGCTGATTCCCAATCGGAGCAATTCCGGCTTATTACTGCCCGACCCGCTTTCTATGTCAGACTCCCTTTCCCCAGTCTTCTCAGATTTTATATCCACGAGCTGTACATGTGGTTCAATCCTTTTTATTATTTCCTCTGCTTCTTTGACTATATTTGTATGGTCCGCCCCCGGATTAACCTCAATCCTCAATTTTTTTGATACAAAATCTATTGATGCTTCCTTAATCCCATCCAGAGATTTAATTCCAAGTTCCATCTTGGACGCACAGTGTGCTCACCCCAAGCCTTCAAGGATGTATTCACCAGGTATCTCTTTCTTCATCTCATTACCTCCAACAAAATACATGAATAATGCTACTTTTCATTAATGTGTACTAATCCGTGGTCAAATATCTGTTTAACATGGTCATCATCAAGGGAATAGTAAACTACCTTTCCTTCCTTCCTGTATTTTACAAGCCGAGCCTGTTTCAACACCCTCAGCTGGTGGGAAATTGCAGATTGGTTCATATTCAACAGTGCTGCAATATCACATACACACATCTCCGATTCAAACAGCGCACAAAGTATCTTTATTCTTGTCGAATCCCCAAATACCTTGAACAACTCTGCCAAATCGTATAATGTCTCTTCCTCCGGCATTATTTCTTTTACCTTGCCTACTACCTCTTCATGTATGACGGTACAACTGCAGCTTTCTATGTTTGCTCTGCCTTCAGCCATACTATGCCTCCTAGTATATTCATATGATTATGTGATTATATGAATATATGTTCATATGTTATATTGTTATTATATTCCTCTATATTTTTTTGTCAATAGACCATCTTCACATAATCTCCATAATTATTTATTATTATAATAATGGCTCAAACTCTAAAAATATCAGGGAGGCAAAAAAATATGTACAACGATACAGTATTGGATCACTTATTGGAGCCCAGAAATGTCGGTGAAATACCTGATGCGGATGGAATAGGCCAGGCTGGAAATTTTGCAGATGGGGACCGGATAACAATATATATAAAAGTTAACGACAACAAACTGGAGGATGTCAGGTTTAAGACCTTCGGCTGCGCAGCTGCAATAGCTTCCAGCAGTATGGTTACAGTTATGGCAAAGGGACTTACTATTAAAGAGGCTTCGAAAATCTCAAATGAAGCAGTAGCAATAGCTTTAGGCGGATTACCCGAAAAAAAATTACTTTGTTCAAATTTTGCTGCTACAGCACTAAATAATGCTATAATGGATTATAGAAATAAATCCAAATAATTAGTTCAAAAACTGCGCGCTTCAACAGATAGAAACATGTTGAAGTTATTGTTTTGCATATAATCACATGAGATTTTAACGCGTTGAATACTTGTTATCACAATGCGTTTCGGGGAGGTTTAATATGCTACTCTCAAAAGAACAAATCACAAGGTATATGCGACATATTATTATACCGGAAATCAGCGGACAAGGGCAAAGAAAAATACTTGATTCAACTGTTGTTTTCATCTGCGAGGATGTCGCTCAAGCAACTTTAGCTTTATACTACCTGGCAGCATCAGGTGTAGGGCATATATACTGCCAATTCAATGATAATACGGGGTATCAGGAGATACTCGACAACGTTAAGGATTTAAACAGTGATGTAAAAATCAGCCTTTTATCTGAAGCTGCATATGAAGGTACTGAGAATTCTGTATTGAGCAGGGTAATAATAGGCAGTTCCCAATATATACACGGAATACTAAGGGACCAGGCCGCACAAATTCCGCATGTTGGTTATGCTCCCACCATTATTGCTGCTTATGGGGCATGGAAGGGTATCGTCCATACCTGTGCCAGCGAATCAGAATACGAGAGCTTTATGGCTCTGGCACTAAAGTACTGGAATGATGATGTATATAAGGATACAACCAATTACCAGCTGAATCTTTCCCTTTATTTTTCAAGCCTCATGGCCGTAATTGAGCATTTAAAACTGTGCTTGTCCTTGGGCAAACCCTTAGCCAGTGCTCTTCACTATAATCTGGAAACAATGGAATTCAATATTATTGATGCTGCAAGTGATATATCCGAAAGCTGGACAAGTGTTTTAGCACCTTGCAAAAAAATGAAAAATCTGGCTGATGCCAGAGTACTCATTGTGGGATGCGGCGGTTTAGGTTCACCGGTGGCATTTGCCCTGACAGCTTCCGGGGTAGGAACAATAGGCCTGGTAGATTACGACATTGTGGAGATCAGCAATCTTAACAGACAGATAATGCATTCAACCTCAAGGCTTGGAATGCCGAAAGTACAGTCTGCAGAAACTTTTCTCAGGAATATAAATCCTAACATCAAGTTAAATAAATACAATACATTACTGGACAAAGATAATGTATCAGATATTATAAGCGGATATGATGTAGTAGTTGGAGGGTTGGATAATCTACCGGCAAGATATGTGCTCAATGACGCCTGCTACTCTTTAAAGAAACCTTTAATTGAAGCCGGAGCTCTGGATATTTCCGGTTTAGCAACCACTATCATCCCCGGTGAAGGTCACTGCTATAGGTGTATTTTCCCGGAGTCAGCAGACAACAGCCTCGTACCCTCCTGCTCCGAAACCGGAGTACTGGGCCCTGTTCCGGGTGTAATGGGGATCATAGAGGCGGCAGAGGCAATAAAGTACCTCACTCATATAGGGGAATCACTTAAAAATAAAATACTGCTTTTTGATGTTTTTGACACAGATATTTATGTTGTCGGCAGTATCAGAAATAAGCACTGTGAACTATGTGGAGACAGATAAAAAGAAAGTGCCGTATTAATTACGGCATTTTTCATTTTCATTTAAAGCAAGGTTCATACTGCCACTTTTGTAGCCGCCAAGGTCCATTGTTACATACAGGAATCCCAGGCTTTTCAACTTTTCTACAACTTTTGACGCATGCTTGATGAGCTCCGGAAAGCTCTGTTCGCTAATCTCAATCCTTGCTATATCCCCATGGTGTCTTACCCTTAGTTCTTTAAATCCAAGTTCTCTTAGGTAATTTTCTGCTTCTCCCACGGTTAGAAGCTTATCTGGAGTAATTTTGGTGCCATAAGGAAACCGTGATGACAAACAAGCAAAAGAAGGCTTGTCCCAGGTTTCCAGGTTGTACTGACGTGAAAGCGTTCGTATTTCTTCCTTTGTCAACTCAGCTTCTTTTAAAGGGCTTCTAATACCTAACTCTCTTGCAGCTTTCATACCGGGACGGTGGTCATTCCTATCGTCGAAATTGGAACCGTCCAGGACATAATTAATGCCTTCCTGTTTTGCAATATCAAGCAGCTTCGAAAAAAGCTCATGTTTGCAATAGTAGCACCGATCAGGCGGGTTATCTGCAAAACCCTCAATCTCCAGCTCACTGGTATTTATAACAATATGCTTTATACCCATCTCCTGAGCCAGTTTTTTTGATTCCTCCAGTTCCCTCACAGGGTAGGTTTCAGAGCTGGCCGTTACGGCCAGCACTTTCTCCCCCAAAACCTCCCCCGCAACTTTAAGGAGGAAGGTACTATCAACGCCTCCAGAGAATGCTACTAACGCACTCCCCATTTCTTTCAGCTCCATCTTCAATACTTCAAGCTTATCATTTAATATCTTCTGCATATTATACCCTCCACCTGCTTTTCATCTATGCCTGTTGAAATAATGGTGTAGAAAGATATCTTTCTCCGGTGTCAGGCAAAAGCACAATAATATTTTTCCCCTTGTTTTCACTTCTCCTGGCAATTTCTGTTGCTGCATGAAGAGCTGCACCGGAAGAAATTCCAACAAGCAACCCCTCAGAAGCTGCAAGTTTTCTTGATGCTTCGAAGGCATCCTCATTCTTAACCGTTATTATTTCATCAACGATGTTTTTATTATATATATCCGGTACAAATCCGGCACCTATACCCTGTATTTTGTGAGGGCCCGGCTTTCCACCCGATAATACCGGTGAATCTTCAGGTTCTACCGCAATTATCTTTACAGCCGGATTCTTAGCTTTGAGCGCTTCCCCTACTCCCGTGATTGTTCCGCCTGTTCCGACTCCGGCAATAAAAACATCCACCTTTCCGTCCATATCCTTCCATATTTCTTCCGCTGTAGTCTTCCGGTGGATTTCCGGATTTGCAGGGTTTTTAAACTGCTGGGGCACATAAGCATTAGGTGTAGCTTCCAGCAACTCTTCAGCCTTTTTTATCGCACCCTTCATCCCCTCTGCTCCGGGTGTCAGAACCAGTTCTGCTCCGAGGGCGGAAAGAAGGCTTCGTCTTTCTATGCTCATAGTATCAGGCATTGTAAGTATTAGTCTGTAACCTCTGGCTGCGGCTACAAAAGCCAGTGCGATTCCTGTATTCCCACTCGTTGGTTCAATGATTACAGTATCCTTATTTATTAAACCATGCTCCTCAGCGTCTTTTATCATGGCATAGCCAACCCTGTCCTTAACACTGCCTCCTGGATTAAAGTATTCAAGCTTGGCTATTACAGCTGCATCCAGGTTATTATCCCTGTTATAGTTAGACAGCTCCAAAAGAGGGGTGTTTCCAATTAATTCCGTCAGATTTCTCGATATTTTCATAACTTTACCTCCAATATAATGTTTACTTCTCCTATATGAATAGTAGGTTTTTATTTAAATTTTAGATATAGTACATAATCGCTTCGTTTCCAAGAGTTTTTCTATACTCTTTCACCAGGTCTTCCAGAGTTATATTATCTACTACACTATCAATACTGCTGTTTATCTTGTCCCAGATGCTTTCCCTTATGCATTTCTCAATCATGTCTTTAGTGCCCTCATTCATGCTTTTCTCATCCACTACTGAGAGATCACCTTCAAGTGCCCGCAGAACTGCCCCTATTGTAATATCTTCCGGTTTACCGGCCAGTATATACCCTCCCTGTGCTCCTTTAATGCTGCTTATCAGTCCTGCTTTTCTGAGCATTGAAAAAACCTGCTCAAGATAACCTTCAGATATGTTTTGCCTCTCTGCTATACTTTTCAGTGTCACCTGGTCTCCTGCAGAATATACTGCGAGATCAACCATCGCCCGTAAACCATATCTTCCTTTTGTTGAAATCCTCATAGTATATCTCCTACTACTCCTACCGGTTTTATTGGATTAATTATAACATCTATTTACTGACAATGCAACATTAATTTTCCCTGTAATATCAACGCATATACCACATCCCACTAACCTTATTTCAGCCTGCATTAATTCTTTACAAATTATTCTTCCTATTACCGCTTGGCTTATACACTTATAAAAACTGCTTAACTTTTTACATTAATAGCATAATTTAAAAAAATATATTTATTCTTCAAATTTTCTTCACAACAATTATTTATTATAAAAACATAAAATTAAAGGAGGTCATGCAAATGAAAAAAATATTATCAATTGTAACAGTAGTAACTATTATCTCACTAATGCTCGCAACCTTTGTTTATGCGAACGACAATACCGATGTTCCACAGTGGTTCAAGGATATGATAACCTGGAGAAAAGCCCAGGTTGACCAGGCAGTTAAGGATGGCGCCATAACCAGCGACCAGGCAGAACAGTATAAGAGCTACATAGATCAAATGGAAAAATTCCATACTCAAGGCGGATTCGGCTTCGGTGGAGGATACGGTGCTTGCGGCGGTTCATTCTACGGTAATGGCAACGGAGCAAATAATACAGGGTATAATTATGGCGGTGGAATGATGGGCTCTTCATATGGCTATAATATGATGAGAAATTTCAACTACCCTGTTCAATAACATCCGGAAGTATCTGAAAGGTTCGTTTAAAACGCGGGCCTTTTTTGTTTTTTGCTGCATGTTGAAAATATATATTTGGTGCTGGTGGGATTTGACATTATAATTGCAGCGTTATTCTGAGAAAAATAATATCAAAAAAACAAATAAAGTAGATTTGGAAAGAAGGTATTGCTTTATGATGGGTTATGGCTTTGGTTATGGCTTCGGAATGCTCTGGGTATTGGTTGCATGTATTGCATTGGTTTCATTGATTGTTGCGTCCTTATTTAGAGCATCCGGCACATATTCTCACCGTCAGCACGAATTTAGGAGCGACAATTCCCTGGATATTCTTAATGAACGTTTTGCCCGGGGCGAGATAGGTGAAGATGAATATAACCGTAAAAGGCAATTGTTAGACAGAAAGTAAGTTAAATAAAAGCTCGGAGGCATCGAGCCTCTTCGCTTTTGACTGATTCTACTTTGGTAGGATGTCCACTAATAAAAAGAACGCCTGGTTAACCTTACAGGTAACCAGGCCTTTAAGTTTTTGAAGGAGAAAGTTTTATCATGTCTATATACTAATCTATATATGTGGAGATTGTATGAAGAAAATTCCTATTTTATATTATCAATTATCCCTTTTCTATATTGATCTACTTCATCCGTCAGCTTATAGCCGTTCTTTTTTACTGTGTCAAAAAAACCGGCTATTATTTCTTTCAATTTGCCGCCCTCATTGCTTGCAGCCACTTTGGCATAAATCCCCTTTGCCTCATTGTCCATTAACTTTTTGCCGTAGCTGAACATAGGCGTATTGTTGGCACCATACAAAGCAAAAGTAACATATTTCTTGTATAGCTCCTTTATATCATCGGCCCTTATCGAGTCTCCATACTTTTCAAGAAACTTCTCCTGGCTTGAAGCTCTGTTCAGCACCTCATCCCAACCGATGACAATGGCTGCATCTTTGGCCGGAACCTTATCAGATTCCACAGACATAATATTTACATACTCTGCTATGTCCGGGGTTGCGTAAGAGCTGTATTTCTTATAAAATTGATAATTTATTATAGGAAAATACATACCTTCCGCAGTTTCAACCTTGTATCCGCTGTCTCTTGTCTCTACCAGAAGCTTCTTAAGCTTCTCATCCTTGACATTGTCGATTTTTCCCATATCAAAGCCTCTGGGATATTCTTTCAGCATTTTTTCCTGTATGCTTACATCCGAATAAAATTCCTTTTCCAGGTCAGGAAGATACTTTTTCTGTGCTTCCTCCAACCCGGTTATCATTATTGAAGCAACATCTTTAGAAACTGAGGAAATATTCTTGTCAATAAAACCAATAAGCTCCTGAACGCCTGATTCTTTGTCCACCAAAGCTTTAAAATCAGCCGCTATAGCTGCTTGTTTCTCCTTTTCATCCTTTGCCTGCTTGTTTGTCTCTTCCTGCTTTGTGCCGCTTCCATTTACACCTTTGGAATTATCTACCGGGGAGCACCCTATTTGAACCGCTATCACAGACACCAGCAACACTCCGGCAAGTAGTTTTCTGTTTATCATCCCTACTTCTCCTTTACACTTGAAAATGCATTTCTTTCTTGCAGTGTTATTTCCACTACAGGCATTAGACGTATAAAAAAGCCAAAAGTTCCGGAAGGCTGATTCTTTGATGCTAACTGTCTATTCAACAATGGCTCCGTATGAGCGGGCCACACATACCGCCTGGCCAATATCCAGATTAACATCCTTCAGGTCAAAGCTTCTGAAATCAACGCCCTCTGCTTTTGCATCCCTAAGGTCAGCACCCTTTAGATTTGCTTGAGCTAGAATTGCATAACTAATATCCGCTCCGCTTAAATCAACCTTTTCCAGATTGCATTTATAT
>JBLNDG010000203.1:0-40198 GCA_050261415.1 Caulobacteraceae bacterium
AGTCGTAGATGAAGCTCAGGAGATAACTCCTCACCTTGCAAAAATGATGCTGACCCGTGCAGGCTTCGGGGCTAAGTTTGTATTCCTTGGTGACCCGACAGACAGTCAGATAGACAACGTACTGGTCGATGAACGTTCCAACGGGCTTGTGTACACCATTGAAAAAATGAAGCCCTACACCATTACAGGACATGTGACTCTGAACAAGGTTGAAAGAAGTCCGTTAGCCCAGATAGCTGAAAAATGCATGTAGTTTAAAGCCTCTGCATATGGTATTAACCCAATGCAGGGGCTTTATTGCTGTATAACCCCCTTTAAGGAATGTCCTAATACCATTTATATAATAATATATCTAAATTTGTAAATTCATGATATAAATTACAGTTTCACATAATAAAATATACTTAATTATCCGGCTGCATTAAGTTATAATAAACTTAATAATATAGAATTTGGAGGATTGCCATGAATTACAAAAAACTGCTCGAACTGATTCTGGTAAATCTTGATGAAGGAATAATAGTAACTGATTCAAAAGCTAATATTACATTTCTCAATGAACCCGCTACCAGTATTGCAGGCATAAATTACGGAACCGCAATTGGCAAGAATATACTGGAGGTTTTTCCCGGGCTCACTCCCGAGACCAGTACCTTCTATAATGTAATAAAGTACAAAAAGCCGCTTATCGAACATATCCAGCATTATACCAATTATGAAGGGCGCAAGGTATCCACCGTTACCTCCACTATTCCCATAGTTGAAAGCAATGAGCTTGTAGGCTGCCTTGAAATATTCAAGGATCTTACGCAGGTGATGGAGCTTTCAGAAAAGGTTGTACGGCTGCAGGAACAGCTTTACAAAAGGGATAATGGTGAAAAAGATTATAACAAGAACGGCGCAAGGTACTCCTTCAGCGATATCATTGGTAAAAGCCCACAGATAAGGATGCTTAAGAAGAAGGCTATGAAGATCGCAGGCAGTAATTCACCGGTGCTGATATATGGTGAAACCGGAACGGGCAAGGAGCTGCTTATCCAGGCTATCCACAATGCCGGCAGCAAAAGGAAAAACAAACCCTTCATAGCTCAGAACTGTGCGGCGCTGCCCTATAACCTTCTGGAAAGCATACTGTTTGGCACTGCTTCCGGCAGTTTTACAGGAGCAAAAGATAATCCGGGACTTTTTGAGCTGGCTGACGGCGGAACCTTATTCCTTGATGAAATAAATTCGCTGGATATTGAGCTCCAGGCGAAGCTGCTTAGGGTAATTCAGGACGGAGTCGTAAGAAGAGTCGGCGGAACCAAAACTAAAGATGTGGATGTGCGCATAGTCGCCTCTACCAACGAAGACCCGGTCAAGCTTGTTGAATCCAACCGTCTAAGAGAGGATTTATTCTACAGGCTTAACGTAATCTATCTGGAAATACCCCCTCTTAGAGAAAGAATTGAGGATATACCCCTTCTTGTTGACCATTTCATAGCTATGTTCAACAACAAGCTGAACAAACAAATAACAGGAATTTCTGCGGAAGCTCTGGATCTCCTCAAGAAATATACCTGGCCCGGAAATGTAAGGGAGCTTGAGCACCTCGTTGAAAGCGTTATGAATACCACTGATAACAATACAATCTCCCGTGAGGATATCAGCAGCAATCCGGGCAGGCGCCTTTCCGTTCCGAAGGAGCAGTACAAAACCATGGATGAGGATTTTGTGCAGACCGACCTCAATACAGCAGTAAGCAGCTATGAAAAAGAACTGATAAAAAAAGCTCTGAGACATGCAAACGGCAATATTTCAAAAGCTGCAAGAGCTTTGAACCTGCCTAAGCAGACCTTGCATAACAAGATAAAAAAATATGATATAAAAATATTAACTGAAATACAATAATATGTCCCAAATTTGATACAAAGGTGCTATAATGGTGTAAAAAGCGTCCCTATTTTGGTACGCTTGATTTTTTTAATTACACGCAGCAGTATAAGAACCTAGTAATTATCTATTGCTACGCTTTTCTGCCCTTGTGGCACGTTTATTGCTATTTTAAATTATATATTCAATTTATTTGCATTAGGCGAGGTGATATTTTGTGTAAAGGTAGAATATTCAATATACAAAAATATTCTATACATGACGGGCCGGGAATACGCAGTACTGTCTTTTTCAAAGGCTGTCCTCTGAGTTGTATATGGTGCCACAATCCTGAGAGCCAATCCTTCAAGCCTGAGATATTGTTTTACGGAAAAAGGTGCATAGGCTGCGGAAAATGCCTTGAGGCATGCCAGTATAGAGCTATATCCCTTCAGGATGGTGTAATATGCTATGATAGAAATAGATGCACCCTCTGTGAAAACTGTGTAAAGGCATGTTATGCAAAAGCCCGTGAGACCGCAGGCCAATCTGTGGATGTAGGATACGTCATGGCTCAGTTAGAAAAAGACAGGATTTTTTATGAAGAATCCGGCGGTGGTGTTACTTTTTCAGGCGGTGAACCCCTGTCGCAGCTTGAATTCCTTATAGAACTTCTGGAGCAATGCAGGAAAAAGGAAATTCATACTGCCATAGATACGAGCGGTTATGCGGCGCCGGAGGTAATAAGCAGGGTAGGAAGCCTGGCTGATTTGTTCCTATATGATCTGAAGCTCATTGATGATGAAAAGCATAAGGAATATATAGGTGTATCCAACAAAGTGATATTTGAGAACCTTGAGCTTCTCTCCAAGCTTGGAAAACGGATTTTTATCAGAATACCGCTAATCCCGGGAATCAATGATGACGATGAAAACATAAAAGCAACTGCCGGTATTATTCATAATACTCCCGGAGTAAGCCAGGTAAACCTTCTCCCCTACCACAACATGGCTGCAGACAAATATAAGCGGTTGGACAAGCCGAACTGCCTGATGGAAATAATGGTTCCTTCAAAGGAATATGTTGAAGAAATATCGAGGAAATACCTGTCGTATGGTATAAATGCTAAGATAGGAGGATAAATCAATGAATGAAAGAGTGCAAGGATTAAGACAGAAGAGCCTTGATGCGGTACCCACCATGTCAATAGAAAGGGCACAGATAGTAACAGAAACGTATAAGAAGCATGCAGGTACTGTATCTGTTCCGGTCCTCAGGGCGTTAGCCTTCAAGGCCCTCATGGAAAACAAGACTATCTGCATTAATGACGGCGAGCTGATCGTAGGTGAAAGAGGTCCTTCACCAAAGGCCACACCAACTTATCCGGAGCTTTGCTGCCATACAATGGAAGATTTTGATGTAATTGACCAGAGGAAAAAAGTATTTTTCAGGGTAGATGAACATGCAAAGCAAATTCAGAAAGAAGAAATAATCCCGTATTGGAAGGGAAAATCCATGAGGGACATGATTTTCAACAATATGACGGAGGAATGGAAGGACTGCTATGCCAGCGGTATCTTTACCGAATTCATGGAGCAAAGGGCTCCCGGGCATACCGTTGGTGATGATAAAATATTCAAAAAAGGCTTCCTCGGCTTTAAACAAGATATCGAAAATCAGCTTGCCTCCCTCGATTTCGTCAATGATATGGAAGCTTACGACAAGCAGGAGGAGCTTAAGGCAATGCGCATCTGTGCCGATGCAATAATACGGTTTGCAGAACGCCACGCAGAAAAAGCAGCAGAGCTTGCACGGAAGGAAAGCAATCCCGGCAGGAAAAAGGAGCTCGAAAAAATCGCAGAGGTTTGCACCCATGTACCGGCAAATGCTCCGCGGGATTTCTGGGAAGCCCTTCAAATGTATTGGTTCGTGCACCTCGGAGTAATAACCGAGCTCAACACATGGGATGCATACAACCCCGGAAGACTGGACCAACATCTCAACCCATTCTATAAGAAAGGCATTGAGGATGGCACCCTTACAAGGGAAAAGGCCGAAGAACTCCTTCAGTGCTTCTGGGTCAAGTTCAACAACCAGCCTGCTCCTCCAAAGGTTGGAATAACCCTGCAGGAAAGCGGCACATATACTGATTTTGCCAATATAAACAGCGGCGGTCTCAAGGCTGACGGCTCAGACGCAGTAAATGAAGTATCATTTTTAGTTCTGGATGTAATTGATGAAATGAGGCTCTTACAGCCAAGCTCCAACATACAGCTCAGCAAGAAAAACCCCGACAGGTTCCTGAAAAGAGCCGGCAGGATAATCAGCAAGGGCTGGGGACAGCCTTCCATATTCAATGCCGATTCGGTAGTTGAAGAGCTTTTACACCAGGGAAAAAGCGTAGAGGATGCCCGATGCGGCGGTACAAGCGGATGTGTTGAGACTGGAGCTTTTGGCAAGGAAGCATATATACTGACAGGCTACTTTAACCTGGTAAAAGTGCTTGAAATAACCCTTAACAATGGATTAGACCCCAGGACAGGCAAGAAACTAGGAATAGAAACAGGTAACGCCGAGGAATTCAAGACCTATGAGGAGCTGCTTGAGGCATATAAGAAACAGCTTCATCATTTTATCGAAATCAAGATCAGGGGCAACAATGTCATCGAAAAACTGTATGCAGACCTTATGCCGTCTCCTTTCCTCTCTATTCTAACGGATGACTGCATCAAGGCAGGCAAGGATTATAATGCAGGAGGAGCAAGATACAACTCCAATTATATACAGGGAGTAGGAATAGGTACTCTTACAGACAGCTTCTCCTCAATCAAAACCCATGTTTTTGATAAAAAAGAACTTACAATGGCGGAACTCCTGGCTGTTCTGCGGAGCAATTTTGAGGGCAGTGAGAGAATAAGGCAGCTCTTTTTAAACAGTACTCCAAAGTACGGAAATGATGATGATTATGCTGATGATATAATGAAAGAGCTTTTTGACCTGTACTACAACGAAGTAAATGGAAGGAAGACCGTAAAAGGCGGAACCTATAGAATAGATATGCTTCCAACTACCTGTCATGTATATTTCGGTTCAGTCACGGGGGCAACTCCGGACGGCAGGTTGGGCGGGCAACCGCAATCTGAAGGGATTTCTCCTGTTCAGGGCTCAGACCTGTACGGACCAACAGCTGTAGTAAAATCAGCAGGCAAGATGGATCATCTGAGAACCGGCGGAACTCTGCTGAACATCAAATTCACACCTGAACTCCTGCAGGACGAGGATGGCATCGACAAGCTGGCAAAGCTTGTAAGAAGCTATTTCAAGCTTGACGGGCACCATATACAGTTCAATGTAGTAAGCGCCGATACACTTAGAAAGGCCAAGAAGAATCCTGACCAATACAAGGATTTGATTGTAAGGGTTGCGGGCTACAGTGATTATTTCTGTGATTTGACTGAAGCGCTTCAGGATGAGATAATATCAAGGACTGAACACAAGGGATTCTAATATGTCAAATAAATGTTAAATACAAAACGAAAGGGGTAGAAAACGATTGATTAAAGAAAGGATTTCAAAGCTTAGAAAGCTAATGAAGGAAAGGGGTATTGACGCATATATAATACCAAGCTTTGATGCCCATCAGAGTGAGTATGTGCCTGAGCACTGGAAATGCAGGCAGTGGATTTCCGGTTTTACGGGCTCAGCCGGTACAGTGGTTGTCACAGAGAAGGAAGCCGGCTTGTGGACTGACGGGAGATACTTCATACAGGCAGAAAAGCAGCTGGAAGGCAGCGGAATCAAACTGTTCAAAATAGCAATGCCAGGAGTTCCAACCTTTATTGAGTGGATTGGTACTTCCCTCCCTTCAGGCAGTACGGTTGGCTTTGATGGCCGTGTTATTTCAGTTTCCTCCTTCAAGGATATGCTGAAAACCTTCAAATCAAGCAGCTTTAAGTTTGAGACAAAATATGACCTTATAGGAGAGCTTTGGGCTGACCGACCTGCGGTGCCCAACAATCCCGTAATCGTCCATGAATTAAAATATGCAGGAAAGTCAAGAACCGAAAAGCTTTCGGAAGTCAGGAAGGAAATGAAGGACCTGGGGGCAAGCTTCTACCTTCTGTCGTCGCTGGATGATGTTGCATGGCTTTATAACATAAGAGGAAACGATGTCCCGAATACCCCCGTTGTATCAGCCTACACGCTGATTTCTGATAAGGATTCATGGCTTTTCATAGATAAAAACAAAGTAAGCGGGAAGGTCGAAAAGGAGCTTACAGATGACGGTATAAAAGTAATGGACTACAGCGAGGTAGCAAAGCTTTTATCCGGTCTTACAGAAAACGAGACAGTACTCTACGACCCTGAAAAAACCAATGTATGGCTTTACAAATCCCTAAAGGAAGGCATCAAGAAAATAGAAGAACTCAATATCACAACCAAACTTAAGGCTGTAAAGAGCCCTGTTGAAATAGAAAATCTGAGAAACTGCCAGATAAAGGATGGAGCCGCACTGGTGAAGTTTTTATGCTGGCTCGACAAAAACCTTGGTAAAGAGAAAATTACCGAAATGACTGTAGATGAAAAACTTATAGAATTCAGGGCACAGCAGGAATATAATATGGGGCCCAGCTTCGACACAATAGCAGGCTACAAGGAACATGCCGCCATGATGCATTACAGGGCAGTCCCTGAATCTGATTATACTCTTGCCAGGGAAGGCATGCTTCTTATTGATAATGGCGGACAATACCTGGACGGTACAACCGACATTACAAGGACAATTGTATTGGGTAAACTTACAGATGAACAAAAGAAGGATTTTACTCTCGTATTAAAAGCCCACATAGGGCTGGCAACCGCTAAATTTCTTAAGGGCTGTACCTGTACACACCTGGATATACTGTCAAGAAGGCACTTATGGAAGGAAGGACTGGATTACAGGTGCGGCACCGGCCACGGAGTAGGCTTCCTGCTCAGTGTCCATGAAGGCCCGCAGGGCTTCAGGAGGCCGCCGGTTATAAACACTGTGATACTCGAAGAGGGCATGATTCTTACAAATGAACCCGGGATATATAAAGAAGGCATGCATGGTGTAAGAACCGAGAATACATTGTTGGTTACGAAAGACTATGAAAATGAGTATGGACAGTTTATGAGATTCGATACGATTTCCTACTGCCCCATAGACCTCGACGGTTTGAACGTAAGTCTCCTTACACAAGAGGAAAAGGACTGGCTTAACAACTACCATAAGGAGGTATTTGAAAAGCTTTCTCCTCTGCTCAGTGCAGACGAAAGAAAGTGGCTGGAGAACGAAACAAGAGCTATATAGAGCTAGAAAAGGTACTGAAAATATAAGAAGCCATTTATAGATAGGCATCTTATAGAAAGATTGGTTGCGCCTCGAATATTATGTTCCACAAATATTCTTGCCAACTATATGCAAAACCATAGTATCAACACAATAGGTCCTGTTGAAACTATGGTTTTACACTAGCTAATGGAACTTAGTGAGGAATCCTTAGAAACAACAGTGAGCGAAACACGAGGTTGAGCTAGCTTTTCGGGGCTCGGAGCCCCTTTCTTTAGTGGTCACGTTTTTCTTAGGATCCTAAGCTCTAGTTCCATCAAGATTTCTATACCAATGCCTAGATATACATGGCTTCTTATATTAACTTTACCACTTGCTCGACATACCTTCAGGATTATATCTTTCCAAATACGGCATAACCATATCCACGTCATCAGCTATATAATACAGGTCCCTGAAATCCGATTTTGCAAATTTCTCCTTGTACAAGTGCTCGAAAAAATCGCCCAGATGCTTATAGAAGCCATCGGTGTTAATAAAAATTATAGGCTTGGTATGGCAGCCAAGCTGCTTTAGCGTTATTATTTCCACTATCTCCTCAAGGGTACCGAAGCCGCCGGGCAGTGCTATGAAGACATCCGCCCTCTTTTCCATATTGGCCTTTCTCTCCCTCAGGTCTTTCGTTATTATGAGTTCATCGGCGGTATCATAAGCCACCCCCCTGTCCCTTATAAGCTCAGGTATCACGCCTACGACCCTGCCGCCATGTTCATGGGTTGCCCTTGCAATAGCACCCATGAGCCCTATATTTGTACCACCGTATATCAAGGTGGAATTACTTTCGCCAATGATTCTTCCAAGCCTGGCAGCAGCTTCAAAGAATGCAGGTGCGACATGGTCGCTGGATGAGCTGAATACACATATATTCTTTTGCATTTTGTCTCCTACTCCTCAACCTTGAATGGTACGAATTTCTTAAACCATTTAAATCCGTATTCTTCCATTATCTTTAAGTAATCATCATTGCGCTGGGGCATCTCATTTGCCACATAGTGAAGCCCGAACTGCCTCTGAGCCTGGTTTATATAACCCTTTTCCTTTATCCTTCCAAGGCATTCATCTTCGAGCTTCTTACCCCCTACCTCCCTGCATACCTTCCTTATGCTTTGAACACTATTATCTGTAGCAGAATATCTAACTCCGGGATATTTATCCTCGAAAAGCTCAATAAGTCTGCTATCCTCCAGCTCATGATACTTTTCATCATGTACCATAGCTTCTATACCAAGCTTACGCCTCTGCTTGAGGGCAGACTTGCGATATCCCATGCTCAGGAGGACCACTGGAAGCACTCCATCGGGCAGCTCCAGCATATCCTTCAGCTCCCTGAAGCATTCCAATACGGTTCCTACGTAGACTGAGCCCAGGCCAAAAGAGTCTGCAGCAGTGCAAATGCTCTGTGCACATATTATTGTATCCTGAAAGGATATCCAGAAATGACGGAAGCTGCTTGTTGCTGTGAACGGTGCCGCTCCAAGGGCTGCCCATCTTTCTATACGGTGCCAGTCTATGCAGAAAAGCAGGTTTACCGGTGCTTCCGCTATAAAGCTCTGCCCCTCATTGAGCTCAACCAGCCTTTCCTTTGCTTTCTGGTCCTCTATTTTTATTATCGAATAAGGCTGAATGTTTCCGCCCGTAGCAGCCCGAAGCCCTGCTTCAAGGATATAATCCATTACCTCCTTCGGTATCTTCTTGTCCGCAAAGCTCCGGCAGCTTGCGCGCTCAAACTGTACCCTTATTGTTTCATTCGGATATTTTTTAGTTTCTGACATGTTTAACCTCCTGCAGTTATTATTTATATCACACATATAATTATTTTAATCCAAAGCCGGCATAAAAACCATGAACCTAAGCAAAATTTAATTGCAGAAAAAAAGCAGCTTCCGCTGCTCTTCTATGCCTCCGTCCTGTATTTGTTCATAAAATCCGGTATACTTATATCGAAATCCATTTCTTTAGTCGCCACGTTATCGGTTTCTACTTCTATCTGAATTTCTTCTCCAAGTCCGGTTGCAATGAGGATTATCCTCATCTCATCCTCCATATCCTCATCAACAGAGTTTCCGAATATAATATTTGCTTCATCTCCGGTATGCACTCTGATCTGTTCTATAGCTTTATTGACCTCACTCAGTTCCAGGTTATTTCCCCCTATTACGTTAATCATAAGGTTCCTCGCTCCCCTGAGAGAGGTTTCCACCAATGAATTGCTTATTGCCTGCTCGGCTGCCTCTTCGCATTTGTTTTCGCCTTTGCCCGTTCCTATTCCCATATGGGCCATTCCGGCACCGGACAATATTGTTTTTACATCTGCAAAGTCGAGGTTAATAATCCCCGGCCTTTTTATAGTATCCACGACACCCTGTATACCTTGCTGCAGCACTTCGTCAGCCATTTGGAAAGCTTTCAGAAGTGACATGTTCCGGTCTGCATATTCGATAAGCCTTGAGTTAAGTATAACCGCCAAGGAATCTACGTTATCCTTCAACCTCTCTATTCCGCCCACTGCTTTCTGCATTCTCTGAAGCCCCTCAAACAAAAAAGGCTTGGTTACAACGCCTACAGTAAGGATACCCATATCGTGTGCTATTTTTGCCACTACCGGTGTTGCCCCGGTTCCGGTCCCGCCTCCCATACCCGCAGTAAGGAAGACCATGTCTGCGCCTCTCAGCGCCTCCTTTATTTCCTCCTGGCTTTCAAGGGCGGCTTTCTCCCCTACCTCCGGCAGAGATCCCGCTCCAAGCCCTCTTGTAAGCTTCTCGCCTATCTGGATTATTCTATCTGCACTGGAGCCCCTAAGGCTTTTAATGTCGGTGTTTATGGATATATATTCGACTCCCTTCATCCCTGTGCTGATCATTCTCTTTATTGCGTTATTGCCCCCTCCGCCTACTCCCACTACCTTTATCACTGCAGGGCATTCTTCTCTTGTACTGAATTCAAACAATAATCCTCACCCACCTAAACATTATTATACAATTACATAATATTTTCTCTTATAGTTAAATTCAAAGGTGAAATTTTGTATATAATTTCGCTATATGTTAATTTGTTTAAACTAGCATTAGTTTTCTCAATAATTCTTAAATTTTCACTCATAGCTAATGTTTACACTAAAAGTGAAATATTGTATAATACATATATAATGTAATTTACAGAAAGGAAACCAGCCATGAATATCGGCAATATTATTAAGATGCATAGGAAATCCCGCAGCCTCACGCTGAAAGAGCTGTCCTGCAGGATAGGTGTTACGCCCTCCTTTATATCGGATATCGAAAACGGGAAAAAAACGCCGAGCCTGGAAACCCTCGGCAAGCTGTCCGAGGCTTTGGGTATACCGCTTTTTGAGTTTTTTAAAGGTAACAGCAGCACCAAGGGTGGAGAATCGTCAGCCCCCCCAGCCAATACACTGGCCCAGGACAATTTCATGCTTCAAGCAAGGGCACTGTTTATGAGCAGCAATTTGACCAATGAGGATAAGGAAGCAATTTTCCGGGATATATCGGATTTGTATTGGAAAGCTAAAGGTCTCAAATAATTACGTTGGATGAGGTATATAAAATGACAAATGAAAAAATCGTAAACTACGCCAACTATGTTTCAAAAGTGGTAGGTACTTCAGATCCTTTCATTATAGCATCAAAGCTTGGCATCAACGTTTTGTACAAGCAGTATAACAAATCTGTAAAGGGCTATTACAGGAAGGTATTTGACAAGCTATATATAATCATAAATTCAAACTTCAGCAAAAATGCCCAGCGGATAATTTGCGCCCATGAACTTGGGCATGCCCTGCTTCATACCGATTTCTACGAGCCCCTTATCTCCAAACACTTTGAGGATTGTGTCCTTGACAAGATGGAACAGCAGGCAAATATGTTCGCAGCAGCGCTGGTATTTGATCAATCAAAGCTGCGCATAGAGATTTCCCAGATGAACAGCTTCCTGATAAAATCGATTTTTGATGCGAACTTGTATTAAAATAAGAGGCTCGATGCCTCCGAGCTTTTTCATTTATCTGAAAATCTTGTCTCTGTATTTTTCAAGAAGCAAAAGAAACGGATAACCTAACGCATAGCAGGCAATCAACTCGCCAAGAGCTACCCAGCCCATTGTAACAAACAGCGGCAGCTTGTACAAATAGTTCAGTACAAAACCTACTATAATTCCGTTTGCTATTACAGGTGGCAGCGGCACCAGCCATTTCTTCGGCATTTTGTAGGACAAATACGCTGCTATAAGTGTTGCTAACGTTCCGAATACAATATCGATGACTCCGCCAGGCCCAAGAATGTTAGCTATCAGGCAGCCAACCGCAAGTCCCGGAATCGCTGCAGATGTAAAAAACGGCAATATGGTCAGGGCCTCCGAAAACCTTATCTGCACCTGTCCATAGCTCAGCGGTGCAAATGCAATGGTGAGCACCGCATAGACAGCTGCTATAAAAGCAGCATGCACAATAAATCTGTTCCTATTCATTTTTTAATACCTCCGTAGTTTTGTTTTAAGTCAGGATGGTCTCGAACTGACTGAACTAGTCCATCATATCATACTAATTAACTCAATGCAATTATATGCTTGCGGTATAATTAAACAAAAAAACCTTGAATATTCAAGGTTTTTTACTATGCCTATATTTTTCCGGAAGGGTTGACCAACCCAATATATCCAAAAATACTCAGTAACCGATTGCTCCTTCAAGAGCTATAAAAAATCCTCCTATCAATAAAATATAAAATACGGACCGTAACAGGGTTACATGATATTGGAGTGCAAGGGCAGTCATCAAAAGTCCTATAAATACCCGGATAACTCTGTCGGTATTTCCCAGATTCTGCTTATAAAAGGTCTGCATCATTGCTCACCTCATATATAGGTTGAGCAACAGCTAAAAATATATACAAGTTAGTTCTGTGATTTACATAATTTATAAGTGGTCAGAAATCTATGATAAATATACTTAGCTGTTGATAATTAAAGATAAATTGAAATTCCAATGTAGACGCCTATTTGACATAAATTTAACAAAGCAATATAATTATTATGTATACAGTGTACAATTGTAGACTTTCCAATTATACCATGGCATTAAAATGGGGTGTTAAAATGGTGGTTCAAATATGTATAGGAAGTGCTTGTCATTTAAAGGGCGCATATAACGTGATTAACAATCTTCAGAAGCTGATAGACGAAAAGCAGATCAACAATAAGGTAACTCTCAAGGGGGCATTTTGTCTAGGTCATTGCACTGAAGCAGTTTCCGTTCAGGTTGATGACGGGCCGGTACTCTCTGTATCTGACAAAAATGTAGAACAGTTTTTTGATAAGTATATTCTGGGGAGGTTACAATAATGAACCTCCTCAACTTTTCCAAGGCAAACTGCAAGAACTGCTACCGGTGCCTAAGATCATGTCCGGTCAAGGCAATTCAGTTTAAGGATGAGCAGGCTATTATTATTGAAGACCGTTGTATTGCCTGCGGGCAATGTCTCACAGTATGCCCCCAGGATGCCAGATATGTCAGGAGTGACCTTGCTCAAATCAAAGAAGCAATAAGCAGCGGCAGAATAGTAGCAGCCAGTCTCGCTCCTTCATTTGCAGGTGCTTTTGAAATGTCATATCCCGAACAGTTGGTTTCTGCGATGAAGCTCTTAGGTTTTGCTATTGTTGAAGAAACCGCGGTGGGTGCTGACCTTGTAACAGGCCTATATAAGGGTTTTATACACAGTAAAAAGAAAAAAAATTTAATAACAACCTGCTGCCCTGCTGCCAACTACCTGATTGAAAAATACTACCCTTCACTGATACAATATATGATCCCTGTCGTATCTCCCATGCTTGCCCACAGCAAGCTGATTAGATATGGACATGGCGGCGACTGCTTTGTGGTATTCGTTGGCCCCTGTATCGCAAAAAAAGCTGAGGTTATGAGCATGCAAAACATAGGTACCGTAGATGCAGTACTGACCTTTGAAGAACTGAACCAGTGGCTCCTGGAGGAAAATATAGATTTAATGAAGCTGCCGGAATCTGCTTTTGACAAGGTCGCCTCATGGAAAGGCAGTCAATACCCTGTGCCAGGGGGTGTTGCCGGGAGCTTTTCCGACAAGAATGAAGAACAGGGTTATGAAATAATAAAAGCAGATGGTATAGATAATTGTCTGGAGATCTTTCATGCTTTGGAAAGCGGAGTACTTCAGAACGTCTGCGTGGAAGTAAGTATATGCCGTAACGGCTGTATTGGCGGACCTGGTATGCCTAAGAACGAGAGAAACTGTTTTGAGCGGCTGCACGATGTCAAGAAGTATGTTCTCAGCAAACAAACTTCGTGTGGACAGCACACCGAAACAGCCTCAATGTATAAATCCATTGATTTTTCAAAGACTTTCTTTGACAAAAGGATACAAGCTTCAGAACCGGAGGAAGCAGAAATTAAAAAGATACTTGCAAAGATGGGGAAACACTCACCTGGTGATGAACTGAACTGCGGCGCCTGCGGCTACAATACCTGCCGTGAAAAGGCAAAAGCAGTTTTTGAGGGCATGGCCGAAATGCACATGTGTCTGCCATATATGCGCAGCAAGGCAGAAAGCCTGACAAATGTTATTTTTGAACACTCCCCCAATGTTATAATGCTTGTTGATGAAAATTTGAAGATTAAGGAGCTTAACCCGACATCAGAGCGCCTATTCAAGGTCAAAACCCATGAAGTAAAGGACAAGCCTCTGGCACTCCTGATAGATGATACCGATTTTGCAAAGGTGATATCAACAAAACAAAACATATATAAGCAGAAGGTTACCTTCCCGGATTACGGCCTGGTTTTCATGCGCAATCTGGTGTATCTAGAGAAGCAGAATCTGGTAATGGCAATAATGATGGATATAACCCTGGACGAAAAGAACCGGCAGGAACTCAGCAAGGTAAAGGAAAACACTTTGGAAGCCGCTCAAACGGTCATAACGAAGCAAATGCGTGTTGCCCAGGAAATTGCCAGTCTTCTTGGTGAAACTACTGCAGAAACAAAAATCATACTCACAAAGCTTAAAGAAATTGTACTTGGAGAAAACGGTGATTTGGAATGAGTTACTTTATAGATGTAGCCTATAATAGTTTAAATAAATACGGTGAGGAACTATGCGGGGATAAGGTGGAAATGGTACGCACCGAGGACAGTGTCATAATTGTAATGTCCGATGGGTTGGGGAGCGGGGTAAAGGCAAATATACTTGCCACACTTACTTGTAAAATTGCTGCCACCATGCTCAAGGAAGGCGCAAGTGTTTATGAAACCCTGGATACAATCATAAACACACTTCCTGTATGCCGTGTGCGGAAGCTTGCCTATTCCACACTTACTATAATAAAGATACACCAGGATGGCAAGGTTTATATAGCTGAATATGACAATCCCCCCGTATTTCTGATGTGCAACGGGCGGAGAGAACCTGAGAGGCAGTATAACGCAGTGCTTGTAAACGACCGTGTTGTAAAGGAAAGCTCCTTCGCCCTTGAGGAGGGCGATTCACTGACTGTTGTCAGCGACGGCGTCATTCATGCAGGGGTAGGTGCGATACTTAACCTCGGGTGGCAGTGGAGCAATGTTGAAGACTATCTTGCCCGCCAGGTACGCATTGAAAAATGTGCTGCAGGCATCTCGAAGAGCCTTATTGAGGCTTGCCGGAACCTCTATGCGGATAAACCCGGAGATGACACTACAGTGGTAAGCATCAAGCTTCGCCGGGAAGAGGAAGTCGACCTCTTCACCGGGCCGCCTCTGAATCCCGCTGATGACAGCCGGGTAATCAATAAAATTATGAGCGCCAAAGGTAAAAAGGTAGTTTGCGGCGGAACTGCCGCAAGAATTGCCGTCAGGGAGCTTAATGAAGAGATTGTGACAAACATGAACTTTATCGATCCTGAAGTTCCCCCTACTGCATATATAAAAGGAATAGACCTTGTAACCGAGGGTGTTCTTACTCTCTGCAAGACTCTTGACAAAATAAAGGCCTATATAAGTCATAATACTGAACAAAGTGCAAACTGCAATTTCAAAGCCGGTGACGGTGCTACACAACTGGCAAGGCTTTTAATTGAAGACTGCACCCACCTCAACCTCTGGGTCGGAAAAGCTGTCAATCCGGCTCATCAAAATCCTGATCTGCCTATCGATCTGGGCATTAAGCTTAAAGTAGTCAGCGAATTGGCAGCCCTTATGGAAACACTAGGGAAGAAGGTACAGCTGACTTATATTTGATATATGGGAGTTTAAAATGCGAAAATTTGAAACAGATGTACAGTTGATAAAATATGAAGTTTTACGGGAAGTGGCAAGGTTGGCACTAGAAGGTACACTTTCAGAAAAGCTTCATACAATTCCACAAATCATTGATCCTGGTCCAAAGCCGAGGATACGCTGCTGCATTCACAAAGAACGTGCCATTACCGAGCAGCGTATACAGATGGCTTTGGGAGGAAACAGGGATAATCATAATATAATTGAAGTCCTGGACATTGCCTGCGATGAATGCCCTATATACCGTTTTACGGTTACAGAAGCATGCAGGGGTTGTCTTGCTCATAGGTGTTCCGAGGTATGCCCTGTTGGTGCGATACAGAATGTCGGAGGAAGGGCATACATTAACCCGAATAAATGTGTGGAATGCGGGAAGTGTAAGCAAGTATGCCCTTACAATGCCATCTCCGACGTAATGCGTCCCTGCAAAAAATCATGCCCCACCCATGCATTAACCTTTGATGATGACAAAAAAGCGGTCATAGACAACGAAAAATGCATACAATGCGGTTCATGTGCATACCAGTGCCCTTTCGGAGCTATCACCGATAAATCCTTTATAGTTGATGTAATAGAGGAACTGAAAAAAGCAAGGAAAGGTAAAAGCATCAGGCTTTATGCAGTAATTGCGCCGGCCATTTCCAGCCAGTTTACCTATGTGGACATCGGCCAGGTAGTTGGAGGAATCAAGCGAATGGGCTTTCATGACGTGGTTGAGGTAGCCCTTGGTGCAGATATGGTGGCATTGCATGAGACTATGGAGCTT
Source organism: Caulobacteraceae bacterium (assembly GCA_050261415.1). Lineage (GTDB taxonomy): Bacteria > Bacillota > Clostridia > Lutisporales > Lutisporaceae > JBLNDG01. The sequence continues at coordinate 16,291 of JBLNDG010000203.1, forward strand.
TCAAAGGCTTTAAATGAAAAGAAATTTGTCACCAGTTCCTGCTGTCCTGCTTTTGTCAGCTATATACACAAATATTATCCGTCATTGAAGGACAACATATCCTCCACTGTGTCACCAATGATTGCAATTTCAAGGCTTATAAAATTTATTGACGATAAAGCCAAGGTAGTTTTTTTTGGTCCATGCACCGCCAAAAAGGCAGAAATAATGCGGGAAGGAATCAAAGGCGACACCAACTATGTCATTACTTTTGAAGAGCTGTGTGCTATGCTGGATGCAATGGAAATAAACCTGGAAGAGTGCGAGAGTGCGGTGCTGGATAATGCATCCTTTTTCGGCAGGATATTTGCCCGTACCGGGGGTTTAACTGAAGCCATCAGTCATATCATTGAAAAGGAGAACCTGAACCTGGACTTTAATCCGGTGGTCTGTGACGGTATAGCGGAGTGTGACAAAGCGCTTAAGCTTGCCAAGGTAAACCGTCTTAAGGGAAACTTCATTGAAGGAATGGCTTGTGTAAATGGTTGTATTGGAGGGGCGGCATCACTGTGCCATGGCCCGAAGGACAAAGGCGAAGTTGATAAATATGGTCAAATGGCTATTGAGAAGGATATAAAAGATTCATTAAGAGTATTTGATATCGGAAAGCTTGACCTGAAAAGGCAGAAAAACAACTGATGTAAGCTATCAGTTGTTTTTTTTATCCGGAATTTATTTATAAGTGTCTGTCATCAATATGGCTGATGAATTTCATTATACTACCACTACAACCTAATATATAAAAACCTCATCATTGCAGTCGGAGCCATAGCAGTTGTATATCATTTCAGACAGTTGTATTATTTAAATGTATTGAATTATTTGCCGGTTGCAAAGCTGGGGAGTGAGGCAGATATCATCATCGGAAGAACCGTTATCGCAATAGGTAATCCATTATCCCTATCCCTTATGAATTCTGCTTCTATAGGGATAATAAGCGGAGTTAACAGAAGTGCAGACAGCCCATACTGCCTGATACAGACAGATGCCGCCATCAATCCGGGAAACAGCGGCGACCCCCTCGTAAACCTCAAAGGGGAAGCCATAGGGATAAACTCTAGTAAATACATAGGAAACGGAATTGAGGGCATGGGCTTTTCGATACCTGTAAATACCGTCAAATATATAATGGACCAATTTGATAGATACGGAAAGGTACGCAGGCCCTATATGGGAACTGTGTTTGAAGAGGGGTGGGCAGCTAAAATCGGTCTTCCTTCTCAAAACGGGCTGAGGATTGTAGCTATCGAAGACGGTTCTCCCGCAAAAAACCAAGGCTTGATGGACGGTGATGTTTTGTACGATATCAACGGTGTTAATATAAACAGCCTGGTTGACTTAAATGAAGAAATGAAAAAATACAGCCCGGAAACCAAGGTAAAAATACTTATAAAACGGGATGGAAGGCCCCTGACAATAGAAATAAAGCTGGCAGAAGCAAACTAGGTTTAAATACTCAGTACAATAATTTATAGGAGGAGAAAAATGAAAAAAGCCGGACTAATAGTACTCACACTGACCTTGTGCCTAATATTGTCTTTAGGACAGGTATGGGCCGATACTGATAACCCTGCAAAGCTCATATTAAATGAAGGCAGCAACATCTACAAATTAAACGGAAAGTAAATAACATCAGAAAAGCCTTACTCAAAGGAAAGCACTCTCATGGCAGCACTGGACCCAATAGCAAAAGCTCTGGACATTACTCTTGAAAAAAGCTCCGATGAGAAGACTATTACTATGAAATATAGTGATTCTACTATAGTTTTAAATATAGGAAACAAAGAGGCAGTAGTGGATGGAGTCAAAAGCACAATGCCGCAGGCACCGGTTTCGGTTAACGGCAATACCATGGTGCCTTTACGGTTTGTTGTAGAAAGCTTTGGCGGGGAAGTGTCCGTTGACAGCAAAACATAAGAAGTGTCTGTTATTAAGGAAACAGCCACCGACAACAGTATAAAGGACTTTTCCTTACTTTTAAAAAAGACTACAAAAGAACTGGTCGGCGACAGCTATTACAACTGGTCCATGCGGCTTCCAAAAGATGTGAAAATATCTTACAGGAGTTTTAACGGAAGCTATAATACCTTCAAATCGATTGACGAATCCTACTTCCTGTATTTATCGGTCAAAGAGCTGGGAGCAAATGAAACTCTTGATACGATTATGGTTAAAAAAGTTCAGGACACCAGCGGATTATACCCTGGTAGCACAGGAAAAAATCAAGAGCGGCGGGCAGGAGTATGTCAAGGTAGTTTATAAAGACAGTGATTACATATATGAAGACAGGGTCTTCATAAAGAATAACAAAGTATACGAGTTGAATCTTGAAACGGAAGATGTTGAAAAATATAAGAAAAGCACAGAACTTACAGCTTTATTGGATTCATTCAAACCGGAGTTTGTAAAAAACGGTAAGACTGAAGACCCATCCGATGTTACCAGTGACGGCTATAGAGTATATGAGGATAAAAAGCTGAAGTTCTCCATAAAAATTCCGGCAGATTGGTCCGAACCCGGTGATAGCGACAAGGAAAATGAAATCACCTTCAGTGAGCCATCGAAAGACAATGAGACAAACAGGGATATGATTAAGATATATATGTATTCCATAGAAAAGGGCCTCACCTTTGATAAATGGATTGATGATGAACTCCGTTTCTTTAAAGAGGAATGCAATCCGGAATTAGTCAAGTTGTTAAGGACGGAAGATACCAATATCAACGGCGTCAGGGCGAAAAAGCTTCTGTATAGTATGCAGGCTAAAAACAGGCTGGTATATGTCCAGGGAGTTTATGTTTTCGGGAAGAACTACAGATATGAAATAGACTATGTGACATCAAAGAATGGCAGTGATCCTGAGGTATTGAACAAGATAAACAGCATTTTGACTTCTTTCAAAAACAGTGAACCTGATGCAGCTGAAATAGGAAGCTTTATTGACCCACGAAAAATTGGCAAAGTTGAAGGAGTCAGAAAAATAGAGAACAAGGATTACAAATTCTCCTTTGAAGTTCCTGCCGACTGGGTTGAGCTTTCGTTAGGGGATAAAAGTACCGCGTCCTACATGAATAAAGATAAGACTATGGATGTAATGATAATTGCACGAAGTGGAATCACAGAGGAACAGTACATTGGTTATTACGTGAATACATTGGTAAGGACCATGACAGTAACAGGCAACTTCGTCAACCATGGCATGAAGACCTTTACTGAAAAAGATGTGAAAATCACCATGTTTGATATAACTATTACACTTCAGGACATGGAATACAAGAAGCAATACTATATATTAAGCAAAAACGGATATGTCTATGAAATAACACTTGATATAAGCTCCCTGTATTCAAGTGATAAGAACATGAAAATCCTAAAGAATATTTGGGATTCAATAAAATTCGAATAAGCAGCTAATATTTTGAAGCCCCTTTCCGGCTAATTACCGGAAAAGGGCTTCATTTGTGAATCGGCATTATCTCGCGTCCTTCATATGCTTCAATGTTCCATTATTCTTTATAAGCATAATCTCAGAAATTATACCCAGGGCAATCTCGGCCGGAGTGTCTCCCCCCAAGCACAAGCCTATCGGAGCATACACCTTTTCAAGCTCCTCCTTGGAATACCCCTCATTTTCAAATCTGTCCATGACGTACCGGACTTTTTTCCTGCTTCCTATCATACCGACATAAGCTGCCCCACGTCCTATAGCCGATTTCAGTGCTGCTGCATCACACTCATGTCCTCTGGTCACAATTACTACATAACAATCATCATCTATAGAATAGTCCCTTAGTTTCTCACCTATGTCTCCAAGAACTATTTCACACCCCGGAAACCTTTCGTTGTTTCCATACTCCTCCCTGTCTTCAAAGATAACAGTATGGAAATCCATAGTATTTCCCAACCTGGACAATTCCAGGGCAATATGTCCGCCTCCGGCAATAATAAGCTTGTTCCTTTTACCGAAGACCTTTATAAATACAGAAGCTGAACCTCCGCATTGCATGTGAAGGCCGCCATCCTCGTTGAGCTTGAAATGAAGGAATTTGCTTTCCCCTGTCTTCATATATTTCAAGGCTTCTGACCTTACTGTAGCTTCAAAGTTGCCTCCTCCGATTGTTCCCAAAGTGCTTCCGTCATCAAAAACGGCCATCATGAATCCCTGTTTCCCTGGCGTTGATCCGTCCTCCTCAACAATGGATACCAGTGCAGCCTTTTTATTGGCTTTAACTGCTTCCGCCAGCTTTTCAAATATAATATACTCCATTTCTCCGTTTCCCCTCGCTTTTTTCTTTTAGATGCATGATTGCTTCCAGAACACCGCCTGCTACTGCCCTTGATTTATCTGAGATGGTATAGCAGTATTCTTTTATCCCCCTGGGGTCTATATCACCTATTTTAAGTCCTTCAGTAACCCTGGAATTATCTGAAATCAAACCTCTCACCACTCCATTGAGCGGGGCTTCCACCGGTGCATCATCCACCATGGCAACTACATCCCCTGCTGCGGCCATTTCTCCTATATCAAGGATATTTTTAATAACGCCATCCTTGGGGGCACGCAGTATCCTCTGCCATGTATAGGACATTATTTCTCCCGGTATTCCCGTGTTGTCCTCTGCAAAGCCATCATATATTATCTTGCCAAGGTTATGACCCCTTTTAGTTTCTATTACTGCATCAACATCAAAGCCGGCTTTGAAACCCGGTCCGGCTGCTATGGTAATCGGCGCCATATCTCTTTTGGTTCCTGTATTTTTCTTTGCCATTATAGCATCAATAAGTATTGCCGGTTTAATTTCATTCAGTATATTGCATTCCCTGTCACACAGCACCGGGATATTCCCATTGTACCAGGTTTCATATACATCATAGCTGTCCTTTGCTTTAAAAGCGTGAATACCTTCAACTACAGCATGCCCCTCCAGAACTGCTTCTGCAAAGGCCACTTTACGTCTTACTACAAGAGGCCTTTCGTCTTCCAGCAGCAGCACCCTGAAACCGCAGTTATGAAGCCTGTGTGCAATTCCTGAGCCTATGTCGCCTGCACCTCTTATTATTACTATATCCCTATTCATTCTAAAATCTCCGTTTCACTATTTTCCAAAGGCACAGTTGGGATAGCTGCAGCTGCTGCAATTCTGGCACAGCCCACCGTGCCCCAGCCGGGTAATATCCCTTCGGTTTACCTCTTCTCCGGCAAGAATTCTTGGAAATATTATATCAAATATGGTTATCTTATGGTACATTCCACAGGCAGGAACACCTATTACCGGGGTATTACCCCTGTATGCAAGCATAAACATTGCCCCCGGCAGCACCGGCGCCCCATAAGTTATGACCCTGCCAGAGACTTCCCGTATAGCTTTGGGGGTCACATCATCTGCATCTACCGACATTCCCCCCGAAACCAGTACAATTTCGGCGCCACCTTGTATTTGTGCCTCAATTGCGTCCTTTATCATGTCTTTATTATCAGGAGCATATTTTATTCCGGTAAGAAGGCATCCTGATTCCATCACCTTATTCCTCAGCACAGGGCCGAATTTGTCCGTTATTCTGCCCTCAAAAACTTCAGTCCCTGTAACCACGACTCCGACCTTGCGCTGCACAAGCTCCTTTACCCAAATTATTTTTCCAAGTCTGCCACATATGCCTTCTACTTTTTCCACCTTTCCCTTTTCCGTTGTCAGTGGTATAATTCTTGTTCCCGCTACAGTCTTCCCCTTCTCCACAACTGAATTGTCGTGAAGTGTTGATATAATTATATCTTCAATATCATTAATCTCGTTTAAAGCCTCAACATTTATTTTCAATAATCCTTTTTTCTCTGCCTTAAAACTGATTTTACCTTCAGAAGGCCCTTCCAGGATGATATTATCACCTGCTGCTGCACCTGCAATCCTTGCTGCAGCGTCATCTTCATGGAGTGTATTTTCGTCCAGTTCAAGTACAAAAAGGTGATTTTTGCCCATTCGCTTAAGTTCTTCAATATCTTCCTGATTTATTATATGGCCTTTTTTATAAGCCGCACCCTTAAATACACCAGGTACAATTTTGGTCAGATCATGGGCAAGCACCATTCCTACCGCATCCTCCACCCTAACACTTTTCAAAGCTATCCCTCCTGATTCAGTTCATAAACATAAGTACATATATTAAATCGGCATGGGTTGAAATACTCCATGCCCATGCCTTACGCTAATTCTTAATTCTATTTTACCATAATATTTTTCACACTGGAAAGTAGTTTTCCAGATTTTAATACTTCATACGCTTTTTTGATATCTATGGAAAGATTTCTGTCTTTATCATAGAAAGGTATTTCCTGCCTGATAGCATTATATGCAGCTTTTGTTCCCTTTCCCATTCGTATATCGCTTCTCAAGTCCACAGCCTGAGCAGCATGAATAGCTTCAATACCAAGGATATAGAATAGGTCATCAACAATCTTGCGTGTTTTCTGTACTATATACGGAGCATTATTTGCGTGGTCCTCTATATCCCCTGCGAGTGAGAAGAAATCCGATATGGCAGGATTGGACAAATGCCTTATTTCTGTGTCCAATGATGTGTAGACCTTCTGTATGGTCGCAAAAGCCAATATATTGTCGGCAGGTGAGAGGAACCTCGACAGCTTCGTGAAAGCAGGATTCCCCAGCTTTATTATTCTATAGCAGGCCACCTTTGACATTTGGCTTAAAGCCATTCCAAGCATTTCAAAACCGAGTGACCAATTCGTAACTTCAAAATTGGAGCAGGATACTATTCTTTTCTCATCCATTAATATGCACGGATTATCATCCGAGGAGTTAAGCTGCACTGCTAGAAGCCCTTCCACATATGAAAGCGCATCTCTGACTGCTCCATGTACATGGGCTGAACCCCTGAAGCTCAACGGGTCCTGAACCGGCTTTTTCCAATCAGGCTCCCAGAGATAGCTGCCTTCAAGGTACTCGGTGATTCTGGCTGCGCTGTATGCCTGTCCCGGGTAAGGTCTTACCTGGTGTGTCTTGGGATCGAGGGGGGACACATTTCCGTTTAAGCCCTCCAACGATAAAGCATATATTATATCTGAAATATCAAGAAGATCCTTAATATCATTCAATACAAGGGCGCCTTCCCCAGCAGCCAGTGCATTGGAGCTTACTATGGCAAGACCGTCCTTTGGTCCCAGCACTACAGGCTTAAGCCCTGCTTTCTTCAAAGCTTCCCCTGCATCCATCATCTCTCCTTTATAAAATGCGGAGCCTTCCCCGAGCATGGCAAGCCCAATATGTGAAAGGCAGGTAATATCCGCTTCACCGACAGAACCCCTTTCGGGAATTACAGGATGAACTCCTGCATTAAGCATGTCTGCATACATAACTGCTATCTCCGGCTGGATACCTGTTGCACCGACAAGCAGCGTATTGAGCCTTGCAAGCATTATTGCCCTTACTTCAGCCTCTGAAGCATACGGTTCAACACCCAGACAATGTGAGTATATGAGATTCCGGTTATACTCCTGGAAAAACTCCTTGAACACCCTCTTGTCCTTGTTCCAGCCGACCCCGGTGTTAAAGCCGTACACGGGAACATTACTATCCACAAGGTCAAATACAAGCTGTCTTGAGGCTTTAATCGTATCCATTGCCTCGGGAGTTATTTCAACCGCAGCCCCATCCCTGACTACCTTCACGACCTGTTCAATTGTCAGGTCCTTACCGTTCAATTTTACAGTCTCCATATTTTTATCCCCTTTCGAAGCATTCATACAAAGCACCTGATATCTTATTTCTTTTCTTTGATTTTGCACATTATTCTTTCAGGTGTTGCAGGCAGCACATCAATATTTATATCAAGTGCGTTGTTTATGGCATTTATTACTGCAGGTGCTGCGGCAACTGCCGCAATTTCCCCTACGCTCTTGGCACCATACGGCCCGGAATCCTCTCCCTCTTCTATGAGGAGCACTTTAACGTCCGGCATATCCGGGGCATTGACAACAAGATACCTGCCAAACCGGTCATTCTGAATTCTTCCTTTACTATCAAAGGCTATATCCTCGGAAAGTGCCATACCTATTCCCATTTGCACTGCTCCATGTATCTGTCCCGCCACAAAACCCGGATTGATTGCCTTTCCTATATCATGGACTGCCAGAAAGTCCAATATTTTTACCATACCCGTCACAGTATCGACTTCAACCTCTACGAAATTGGCACCATAGCTTGTGGGATTTCCCGGAGACTGGTAAGTCACGGTTTCCCCTGCCTCATCACTAAACCGTGTTTGAATGATTGATGCAATTTCCCCATAGGACAGTCTCTCCGAAGCTTTTTGCCTATTCCAGATGCAGCCTTTTTCCATAACTATATCTTCTATACTGCATCTCAAAATATCTGCACTGTACTTAATCATTTTTTCCCTGACCATACGTGAAACTTTCATTGCTGCGCCACCGCATACATAGGTAACCCGGCTTGCCTGTGTACCCGCAGAGTCATATGGGCTTACAAGGGTATCAGTTACAGGTACATAAACATTGTCTATATCCATATCAAGGGTTTCAGCAACAATCTGCATTATGCTAGTATTGGTACCACAGCCCAGATCATGCAATGCACCCTTAAGCACCGCACACCCGTTACCGGAAATTCTCAGGGACATGGTAATAAAATCAGGATATGCGCCGAAATACCCATTCCCATGGGCGCAACAGGCCATTCCCACCCCGCGTACAAACCTGCCTTCATCCTTTTGCCTGGTGAACCTTTCTTTCCATTTAAAAGCTTTGGCTCCTTCTGTGACACAGTCAATTATTCTTGCGTTCCCAAGCTCTGGTCCTCCGGTAGGGTCCTTGTCATAAGGATGTACCAGGTTCTTTAATCTAAATTCTACAGGGTCCATTTTTAACCCCCGGGCAACGTTTTCGAGATTTATCTCCGTCAAGGCATGGATTTGCGGTGAGCCGTACCCCCTGCAAGCTCCGCCTATAGGTGTGTTTGTATATACACTTGTTGTGCTGTATCTCTGGTTTTTTATTCTGTATAGCTTGAAAGCTTTTTTACCCATCGCCATGGCAACTGCGCTGCCATTCGTATAATATGCCCCTGCATCTACAAGCATATGAATATCTCTGGCCAGGATATTTCCTTCCTTATCCACGGCAGTTTTCACTGTACCTATGGTTTTATTCCTTGTCCTCGTTCCTATTATCGATTCTGTTCTATCCATTACAAGCTTAACCGGCTTCTTCAATTCATGAGAAAGGAATGCGCACACGGGCTCGAGAATCGGCTGGCTCTTTCCCCCGAAGGAACCGCCCAGGGTTGTTTTTATGACCCTGACCTTACTGTCCGGTATCCCTAATGCCTCAGATACAATAAGCTGTACCTGGAAAATAACCTGGCAGGGTGTCCAGACCGTAATACTTCCGCTGGAGTCGGTATCAGCAATGCAGGCATGGGTTTCCATCGCAGCATGATGCACCTTGGGAGTCTCGATCCTGTCACTTACAACCAGATATGCACTCTCCAGATCACTATCAGGATTTCCACAGCCAAACTCATTTTTGAATATTATATTACCGGATTCATGGATTTTTACACTATCATCCTTCAATGCATCCTCAGGGTTAATGATAACCGGCAGCTCCTCGTACTCAACTTCAATGAGCCTTACTGCCTTCTCTGCGGTATGTTTGTCAACAGCTACCACCGCAGCAACCCTGTCCCCGTAGTAACGGACTTTATCCGTAAAAAGACGTTCATCATTTACGGCTTCCAAACCGCTTATCCACTTATGCGAGTTATAGAGATTACCCGGAGAATTCTTGTAGGTAAATACCGCCTTTACACCCGGTACAGCTTCAGCCTTTGAGATATCAATATTCTTTATGCGCCCATGTGCAATGCTGCTCAGAAGAAGCTTTGCATAAAGCATCCCCGGAAGTACCATATCTCCTACATATTTGGCCTTCCCTGAAACCTTCTCTCTTACATCATGCATGGGAACATAAGTCCCAACGTACCTCATATTATCTCCCACTTGCTGTCACCTCCGGCAATCATATCTTCAAACAGCTTTTTATAGATGTCAATGCCTATTCCCGTTACTTCATCTATCTTATTTTCATACCGCTTAACTCCGTCTATAGAGTCCTTGACATGTTCCCGGAGTGCAAATACAAACCTGTTTCCAAGCTCCCCGGTCGGTTTATTGCCTTTCAAGACGCCTTCTGCCATTACCGCATGATATGGGACCGGAGCTGCAGAACCGATGACAACGCTTGCGTCTTCTATTAAACCGGTACTGCCGTCAAACTTTACTGCAGCGGCCACATTGATATTTGCTATTATAACTGTTGTCCTGCTGCTTTCTCTTCCATGTTTGCCGAAAGCGCTTCTGGAATTTCCATCCACACACGGAATCAGAATCTCAATTATAGCCTCGTCTTTTTTCAAGCTGTTCTTGCTTATTCCTATGACAGTTTCATCAATAGTCCTTAATGTTATTTCACCACTGCTGTTTACTGTTTTGACTCTTGCATCTACAGCAAGAAGTGCAGGAATGGAGTCTCCCCGTGGAGAGCTGTTTGCAATATTTCCTGCCATCCTTGCGGCATTTCGTATCTGCTGCGAGCCAACCTGCCTTGCGGCTTGGCCAACACATGCAGCATACTTGTTTATGATTTCACTTTCTCCTATTTCGGCAAAAGTAACATTAGCGCCTATCTTTACAAATCCATCCTCGATTTTAATGTACTTTAACTCATCTATTCCGGACATATCTATAATCTTTCCGGAATAAATCCCTCGTTTTCTGAGCTTTATTGTCAAATCGGTTCCACCGCTTAAAATGTACGTACCATTGTCTGCACCTTTAAGGCAGCCTATTAAATCCTTCATGCTTTCAGGAGTCTCAAACAGAAACTGTTCCATTGTATCCCTCCCAGCTATATTTATATGCATCGGAAACTATTGGGCACTGCATGACACATCTCTAACCGCAGCAACAATCTTCGTATAGCCTGTACACCTGCACAGGTTTCCTGATATTGCAATCCTTATCTCTTCCTCTGTAGGATGAGGGTTTTTCATCAGAAGAGCCTTGCAGGACATCAGCATCCCAGGCGTGCAGTATCCGCATTGCACTGCACCATTCCTGATAAAGGCCTCCTGTAGTTCATCAAGCTTTCCATCCTTCTCCAGTCCCTCAACTGTGATAATTTCCTTGCCCCTTATCTGAGCTGCCATTACGAGGCATGAGTTTACCGCAATACCATCCATAATCACCGTACAGGCACCACACTCCCCTTCACCACAGCCCTCCTTGGTTCCGGTCAGCCCCAAATCCTCCCTCAGCACGTCCAGGAGCCTTTTACCAGGGTCAATGTCCATTCTGTAAGGATTTCCGTTTACTATAAACTCAACCACCAATTTTACTCCCCCAGCCTATAAATTAATTCTTTAATTTTATTTTATATGGCTATCGTCAATAAATAGTCTAATTTGTATTACTCAGGGCATTATTCTTGACTTTTTTATTTTTCAAGCCCATTGATAAGTTCAAGCGCAGCCTCTGAATGGGACATGCCGTTGCGCACTTTACTGATAGCAGTATTAAGCGCCGAAACATCAATTTTAAAATCCTTAAAAATCGAGTACAATTCAGGATTTTCCAAGCGCAAATCCTTCCTTACCAGAGTTGCCGTATACTCTTCCTTCCCCAATACCTCCTTCGGATCACTTAGGAATTTAAGGTCGTAAGCACCGAACTTCCAATGGGGCTGCCAGCCTGTAATTGCAATCCATTGTTTCTTCCTATACTTTTCTTCAAGCATCTTAATCATTGAATCTTCATTACCAAAGACAATCTCATAGCTGTCAAGGTTATATTGCTTTACAGTTTCGAGAGCAAAGGCACCAATAAATGTCTTTCTTTCGACTGAATAGATTTTTTTGCCGAACTCCTCCGCATACTTTTCCATATCCTTTATATCGTTTATATTTGCATATTGGGGTACTATTATCCCATATCTGCAGCCCTGCATATTAGGTCCAAGATTTTCAAGCTTCTGCCCATATTCTTTCAGGAAAGCCTCTCCCGAAATCGGAAGCCATGGCGAAAGTGTGCCGTCAACACTTCCGTCGGCAACAGACCTGAACAACTCAGCAGCGGGAACCTGTATTCCTTCAACTGCAAGCCCCAGCTTTCTTCTTACAAGTTCTTTGAACACCTCAAACTGCACTATTGAATCATCATATTCACGGTGTGCAATTTTAACAAATTTGAATTTTCCCATTTCCCTAGATATCCCTGATATTTTGGAGCTGAACTCCTGCACTCTTTCATTGATAAGCTCAATAGAGAACGCCTGCTCCTGTACATTTGCATTTGCTTCCTGGGCCCCTGCGGCTGTTTGTTCGGTTGCAGCAGAAATACTCTCTATTACTTCATTCAGGTTTTTGCTGCTCTCGGTAAGCTTTCTTGTTTTCCCCGATATGCCTTCGATTTCTGATTTAATTGTCTCTACTGAAGTGCTGATATTTTTAAAAGCATTTTCCGTCTCACTAATTGAGGACTGCTGCGCTAGAATCGTCTCGTTTCCTCTCTGTACCAGTTCTACAATTAAGGAGACCTCCCTTATTATTTTGTCAATCAGAGCCTCGATATCAACAGTTGAATTCTTTGTATTATCTGCAAGCCTTCTTATTTCATCTGCGACAACGGCAAATCCCCTTCCGGCTTCACCGGCTCTTGCCGCTTCAATTGCCGCGTTCAATGCAAGCAGGTTGGTTTGCCCGGAAATATCCGATATCGTACTTATGATTTCCCTGATTTCGGCAGACACACCGTTTAAATTAAGAACTGCCTGCTGTATATCCCTAAACTTTTCTATAGTATCCTCTGCAGTCTGCTTCTGTATTTCCACCGCCCGGTTCCCGTCTTCTACAATCCGGACAGAAGATTCCATGTTACTCTTTATTGTATTTGCATCATTATCTATTGCCTCTATGAATTCCCCGGTCTTCATTATATCCCTGGCCGCCTGCTGCACTATATCGGCTATGTGCTCATTACCCGAAGCCACTTCATTTACCGATAAAGCTACCTGTTTCGCAGATTCCTGAATAGCTTTTGTATCTTGATATAAAAGGATCCCTGAGCACTCCACCGTTCTTGCGGTAGCAAGTATATCCGCCGCCAGACGTCTAAGCCCTGTGATAAAGCCAAGCAGTTTCCTATCATTCTCTGAGTCTGCTTTAGTTTCCGTATCTGCCGACATAAAATCAAAGCCGCTTATTCTGTCTATAAGTACCCTGCCGTTGTCCTGGTGTGTATTCCCGAATATCTTAAATCCCAGTTTGCTATTCTTATTCATCTGATCTTCTCCTTAAAATAATGTCTTTTGGGTACAATACATAATAATAAAAGCCTATCTTACGATAGGCTTTCAGTATTTTGCTTACTTTCCTTCAGTTGTTGAAGCCGCTTCCTTTTCAGTACTTTCGACTACTAAAACCTCGGGATCTATATGAGCAGTCTCAGGATAATATGCCAAATCGTACTTTTCCTGATTAACAATCATCTTTATAGTTCCATAAGTCAACAGAATCATAAAGAATAGAATCGGGAAACCGGCTACTGTTGCCAACTGCTTCGTTGCATCAATACCGCTGATCTTTCCACCTGCACAAAGCAGATTTATTATAGCCATTGATGCCATTGCAAAACCCCAGAAAATCTTGATTTTGCCAGGAGCTTCCTGAGTTGGATCATCATAAGCTGTTGTTGATAGCGAAGCTATAGTAGAAGTCATTGAGTCACAAAGTGTAACTATTGAAAGTATTACTGTAACTATGATTACCCAGCTGATTAGCGCACCTGCCGGATAAGCTTCAAGGAATTTAAAAATTGAAATTTCAAATCCGTTGGCCTGAATAGCTTCCATAAGCCCCTGACCGTGTATCTGTCCGTATATAGCTGCTCCTCCGAATATTGAGAACCACAGAACGCCGAATATTGATGGAGCTACAAGGTTAACCAATAGGAACTGCCTTATTGTTCTGCCTTTGCAAAGCAGTGCGAAGAACATACCTTCAAGAGGTGCATATGCAAGCCAGAATGCCCAATATACTATCGGCCACCATTGAGGCCATTGCCCTCCGTCAACAGGGCTCAAGTATTGTGTTCTCATGAAGAAGTTATTTAAGAAATTTCCAAAACCTTGAGTTCCCAATGAAAGTATGAAGGTTGTCGGTCCAAATATGAATACAAATGCCATAATGCCCAGGAAAATCTTTGAGTTCTTATCCGACAGCCATCTGATTCCTTTGTTCAGGCCGGAATAGCTGGATATAAGGAATATAACAACCATTACACTGACTATTGCTATCCAGGTACCCTTTCCCTTAGGTACACCTGCAAGCTTATTAAGTCCTATTGCTATCTGAAGAGTACCTACGCCAAGAACTGCTGCAACACCGCCAAACATTGCGAATAAGCAGAGATTGTCAACGATTGCTCCTACACTGCCTTTGATTCTCTTGCCGAATATGGGGTAAAGTGTTGAGCTGACCTGGAATGGGAGTTTCATGTTATAGATCGCATAAGCAATCCCAAGACCAGCTATCGCGTACATTGCATATGGGATAAATGTCCAGTGTATGAATACTGTTTCCATAGCGAATACTGCTGATGCCTCTGAATTTGGCGCAATACCAAGTTCTGCCGGTGGAGATGTGAAATGCATAAGAGGTTCTGCCGTTCCCCAGAATAGTATACCTGTTGCGATTCCTGCACAAAGTGTTATTGCAAACCAGTTCCAGTAGCTTAGAGTTGGCTGTGCATCTTTTCCGCCGAATTTAATATCGCCGTACTTGGAGAAAAAGAAGAAAACACAAACACCGAGAAATAGAACACTGGTAATCTGGAACAACCAACCAAAATTCTTGAATGCAAAACTCATGATTGCCGAGTTACCGTTGAAGAATGCTTCCGGCGCTACAACGCCCAATATAATAGCTGCTACAAAGATGATCGACATTGGGTAAAAGATAGCTTTTCTGATTTTTGCTTTGGTTTTTACATTTTCCAAGCATCATGCCCCCTTTTCTTTTACAATTCTAAGAAGTCATGTTATTCGCAGTATTAACTATGCATTATTCCTATATCACCAATCTGGTTCCTGCTTTCTAACAGACTCCCCATGATTGTGCCTATGACAACATTTTATATGTGGAGCGTCAATAAAAAGTCTAAATACACAGTAAAATCTGACTATATTAAAATAATTGTAAAAAAAATTCCAATTAAATATTATTCATCCTGTAAAGAAAAATGGAAAAATTATAATTCAAAATTTCAAATCGTAAAATTATCAGTCAATTGTTGCTATATTCAGATAATTTTTTGACGTTTTATGCCCAGGACTCTTTAAGGTTTTTGAGAATATCGAGCTCATAGCAGCCCTTTAAGCCTTTCATCTGTTTCAATCCCTCATCGCAATATTCGGATACCTGTAGATCAAGATATGATGAAAATACTTTACTAAGCTCGGAAACAAATTCCATGACCTTTCTTATTTCCGCTTTAATTCTGTATATTAAAGCTGTTTCATAGGGGCTCTGCATCAGCTCCGCAAACCCGTTTGCCTTGATTAGGCAAGCCATAGCGTCGTCATAATTACCATCCCTTACATGTATCAGCGACATATAGCCGTAAGCTGTCGAACGTCCCCAGTTCATGTTAAGGTGCAAGTATGCGTCAATCGCCTTTTGCAGGTATTTTTTTGCCCTTGTATATTCCCCCATATCATAGGCAGCCTGGCCGGCATTTGTATTGAAAACCGGAAGCCCCCTGATGAGCCCTTTTTCCTCGCAAATTGATATTGCTCTATCATAGTATTCAATTGAGCTATAGAACTCCATGCTGCGTCTCTTGGCCTCGCCGATGAAGTTGTAGCAGGCAGCTATATTCAGTATATATTTATCTTTATATTCCAGTGCTTCAAATAGTGATATGGCCTTCTTGAGTATCTCTTCCCCTTCTGCAAATCTTCCATCCATCACCCTCTGCATCCCCCTAAGCCTCAGAAGGATGCACTTTTCAGCGTCAATACAGTTCCGCTCCGCAATTTTCAAGGCTTCCTCCACATAAGTATCCATTAGCCTGGTGTTAAAGGTGTTAATGCAGAAATACACCATCTGTTTATAACCCTTCAGTGCGAATTCGCTATCACCTGCTTTTACAGCACGGCTTGTCATTTGTTCAATTAAGCCTAAGCCCTTCTGGTAATCACCGGATCTGATATATCCTCTGCCCACCATATGCATGAAGGAAAATTCCAGCCTCTCCAACTCCTTGTCATAGCCCTCGTCTTCCTTGATCTCTTTAATGAGTTCCCTGACATGCTGCAAATCACTTTCAACCTGCTCCTCGCTTAATTCAATAATACCCTTTTCCGTAACTTCCTCGTCATAAAATACGGGAAACATTTCATGACTGATTCCAAGATAGCATTCAAGGTTCTTTATTGTATATTTCAATGCCTGAAGGCGGTTACCCCCGTTCTTAAAATGATGTATCAGCTTTGAATACAGCAATACATCCCTCTTATCACCCTTAAGCCGGCTTTCCAGAAGCCTCGCAATCCTCTTGTGAAGTATTTTCTTTTTTGAGGCTGTCAGCTCTGTATAAACAAATTCCCGGAGCTTTTGATGCGTAAATACAAACCCTACATCTTCCGATTCCCCCATTTCCTTCAGAAGATTCTTTTCCTCCAGCTCGCTTATTATGTCCATCAACTCCAGCTCGCTTTTTCCGCTGACCTCAAGGAGTTCCTCCAGCATAACCTTATCAAAGAACACGGATGTAATGTTCAATATTTTCCTGCCCTCTTCGGAAACATTGAGAAACCTGCTTTTCAAGATATCCTGCATCTTTGGTGAAATGGAATACATACTTTTATTGCCCTTGAGATTATTTAGGAACTCCACTATGAAAAAGGTGTTTCCTTCAGTTTCTTTGTATATCGAGTCTCCCAGCTCATCATTTATACTAAGCTCGGGTGCAGCGCCGCATGCAAATTCAACGGTCTCCTCCCTGCTGAATCTTTCAAGCTCAAGTATTTCGGCGAGAGCATACGCCTTGGCATCAATTATAAACTTTTCCATCATACCGCCGTGCTCGGTTCGGGAAGTAATTATGAAAGCCAGTGACTGATTCCTGCAATCCTGCATTATATGCCACATCAGCGAAAGGCTCATCGAGTCAATCCACTGTATATCTTCAAAAACAATTATTGTCTTCTTTTTTTCGGATACTTTCTTGAATATGTCAATTATTGCTTTTTCAGCAACCTGGTACTTCAATATATCTATTTGCTCAATAGGCTTGTCCTGCGAAATTTCATCCTCCACTGCAAAGCCCGGGAAAACCCGTCCGACTATTCTTTGAAGTGTTACAGGGATTTCTATATGGTACCTGCTGATTATTACAGACAGCTGGTATAGTATGTCATTCCACGGCTTCAACAGATAGCTTTCCTCAGCCTGATAGCAATTGGTCTTTAGTACAATCGCTTCGACATCACCGATATCCTTTAAAAGTTTAGAAACAAGTGTGGTCTTGCCAAGTCCTGCTTCCCCCAGAATAATAACAGATTTTCCCCCTTTACCGGTTATAAAATTATAAAGGTTGCCATTCAAATGCTCCAATTCCGCCTGACGTCCATAGAAGTACATATCCGCCTCGCTTCTTGATGCAACTTGCCTTGCTGTCTTTTCCTTCACAATTTCACCCAAGAGCTCATTGGTCTTTGTATCCGGTGTTATCGACAGTTCATTCTTCAGCAGTTCGGAAAGGCTGTTATACACCTCAATGCATTTGTCATACTGACCTATCCTTCTATATACATTCATAAGTATCCTGTATGATTTTTCGTTAAACTCATCAATCTTAATGAGGCTCTTACAGAATATTTCCACCTCATCAAACCTTTTCTCCTTTATACATATTTGAATTTGTTTATGAAGCTTGTTGGCATATACGTCACAGTACTGATTCCGCATGGAAAGCATCCATTTCTCAAAGGAATCTGCATCCTTTACAAGAAAACCCTCAAGAAATTCTCCCGAATAAGCTTCAATTCCCCCGCACCCATCATCTCCAAGGAACAAATCCAAATCTTTTTCATATACAATCTCAGGGTTCAGCATAATAATTGCTCTCTTAGGTGAAATAAGGACATTCCCATCCAAAGCTTTATTGATTATATAAACAGCATTTCTCAAGCTTTTCTTGGCGACCTCCTCTTCCACGGATCCCCAGAGCAGATCTACAAGTACATCCCTAAAGGCCTGCTTCTTTACAATTAGGTAGTAAAAGAGGGCTTCAGCCTTTTTAAATGGAAAGATTATTTTTTCTCCATCCTTGTATATTTCGGGTGTTCCAAAAAGCTTACATTTCAATAAATTCAAGGCTCCTTACCTCCTAATCGTTTATTTGCCTGCCTTCCTATTGGCGAATACATTTATTATGTCTATCTGATATTTGTCATTTACTTCTTTAAGAAGCTTTATCCCCTCTTCGCAATAACTTGCCGTGTCTTTGCAGAGATACCGCTCAAAGGCTCCGCTAAGCTTTTTATTGGATTCCATGTTTGACCGTATCTCAGCTTTAATCCTGCATATAAGTCCTATTTCATACGGATTTTTGATTCTGTCAGAGTATTCATCCGCTCTTTTCAGGCTTTCCAAAGCTTCTTTATAGTCTCCCTCTTTTATAAGCAGGAGTGCTGTGTAACCCTCTGCTATTCCCCTGCCCCATATAGAATCCATCTGTCCATATATTTTCAAGGCCTGTGCAAAATAAGACTTTGCTCTTATGTAGTCTCCGGCATCAAAGGCTGCTTGTCCGGCATTTGTGCAGAAAATTGCCTGGCTGCTGTTCACTCTTCTCTTTTCTGACAGTGATATTGCCTTGTCATAATACTCAAGGGAACTTTGAAACCTCATGTTATACCGTCTTATGTCCCCAATGTAGCTGTATGCAGCCGCAACATTCATCGAATACCGGTCCTGTGAATCCCTTATGGACAAGAATCTGTTGATGCATTCCTTCAAAAGCTCCTCAGCTTTTTCATACTCCCTGTTCATTATCTTGTGCAGCCCATTCAACCTCAGGAACATTCCAATATCGGCATTCAAATTGTTTTTTCTTGCCATTGCAAGGCCTGCTTCTATATGTTCCTTCATAATCTCCAGATCCCTTGTCTGTATTCCGTAATTAATGAGCTGCCTGTAGCCCTTCAATATATAATCGGTTTCTCCCAGCCTCCTGGAGCTGTCAATCATTTCATGTATAAGCGCAACTCCTTTGCTGTACTCTCCCTGCCTTATGAGATACCTCCCCTTCATATGTAAGAACGCTATTTCCAGCTTTGCTATCTCATCAGACATGGGAAGAGCTTCCTTTACCCTGGCAAGTTGTCCTTCAATATCATCCAGGTATTTCAGGCTGTCAATTTCACCAAGGTGTGTACCCAGGCCATCCATGTCCGTATTTCTATATAGTACGGGAAAAAGCTCATGACTGAAATCAAGATAAAAATTCGCATTCTTGATACTGTACTTCAGAGCAGCTATAATGTTTCCGCTATTTGAAAAATGATATATCAATCTCGAATACAAGGTTATATCTCTATCATCATTCATCAGGCTGCTTTCGAGTATTTCACCTATTCTTCCGTGAATTATCTGCTTGCGCGCCACGGACTGCTGATTGTATATAAACTCCCGCAGCTTCTGGTGGGTAAATATTATTCCCGGGGCAGACTTGTTATCTGTTTCCTTTATAATGAAACGGGCCTTAAGATCATCAAGTGCATCCAAAAGCTCAAGCTTGTCCATTCCACTTATCTCTGCAAGTATACCAACCGGAATCTCACTAAAGAATACAGAAGCAATGTTCAGCAGCTTAAGACCTTTTTCACCGATTCCTATAAACCTGCTTTTCAATATATCTGCCATTCTGGAAGACATCATATCCAGACCTCTGTTTTCCCTTAATGAATTTAGGTATTCCACTATAAAAAATGTATTTCCCTCTGTTTCTTTGTATATCTTTTCATACTCATCATATGCAAGGCTATACTGCGGCAGTGCTGTCCGCACAAAATCAAAAACCTCTTCCCTTGTAAACCTGTTCAGTTCTATTTTGTATATTTTATTATACTTCACCATTTCAGCTGTAAAATTATCTATTCTTTGGGGGAAGCTGTTCCTGCACGTTGCAATTACCGTAACGCCCGCACCCCCACGCAGCAGTACACCCGAGAGCAGGGTTATGCTGAAATTATCCATCCATTGAATATCATCAAATACAATAATGGTCCTGCGTATTCCTGATACCTTATTGATCAGGCTAATGGCCGTCTCCTCCAGTGCCTTGAGCTTCAGGGGGCTCGCTTTGTCAACAGCAGTAAACCCGGGTCTTTCACCGGATGATGCAAAAGCCGGGAAAAACGCAGCCAATATGTCCTTCCAAGCTTGTGGAAGCTCAATCCTCTGCTTCTCAGCTATATCAAGCATTCTTGCCAAAATTCCATTCCAGGGCTTTAGCGGGAATCCTTCTTCCGCCTGGTAACAGCTTGATTCCAGTATAAATGCCCCATCCTTGGCAATATCCTCAAGGAATCTGTCCTTTAGAGCCGTTTTTCCTATTCCCGCTTCTCCAACAATGACGACCGACCGGCATTCCCCTTCAGGTTTTGAAATATCACAGCAACTGTGAAGTATGGAAAGCTCCTGCTGCCTGCCGTAAAACAATTTACTGCCTCTATTCGTTGTTTCAACTATCCGGCTGTTTCTTACATCCTGTATCTTTTGAAAAAGCATCCTGCTTTTTATATCAGGTATAATACCTAAATCTCTTTTCAACACTTCGGAGAGCCTATTGTATATATCTGCAGCTTTATTATACAGCCCCATATCGGCTGAGACCTTCATCAGGACCCTATGTGCCTTTTCATCATATTGATCGATTTCAATAAGACGTCTTGCACATTGTTCCACACTGCCGTAGTCATCAGTTGAAAGACTTTCCTTTATCCTCTTGTACAGCTTCTGCACGTAAAGGCTTTTGTATTTTTCCCTGGAGCTTGTGATCCACTCCTCGAGGGCTTCTTCTTCTTTTATAACAAACCCCTGAAGAAATTCTCCGGTATAGGCATCCATCCATTTGTCCCGGCTTTGGAGCATTTCCAGGTCTGAATCGATATGTATATCAGGGTTCATCATTATTGTGGACTTTCGGGGAGAGACAATTATATCCAGGTTCAGGCTCTTTTTTATATAGTAAATGGCATTCCTGATGTTCTTCCTGCCGGCCTCACTCTCAGCATCAGGCCACAGCAAGCCCGATACTTCCTCCCTGGAGGCCTCCTTGTTTACTACCATATAATAAAAAAGTGCTTCAACCTTTCTGGAAGGGAAAACAATTTTTGTATCCCCCTTGCTTACAGAAGGGGAATTAAAGAGTCTTACACTTATATGCTCCATAAGCTTACCTCTCTCCCGGTGTGAATATTTTTATAGTATACCCTCTCTAGCTATTATCTCATTAGATATATAAAAACGTCAATAATACATCAAGCAGTGGAATTCATTAATCATATTTATTGACGTTTCATCCGGATTAAAAAAAGACCCGAGCATTACGCCCGGGGGGAGTCTACAGTTTTACCTTATCCAATATATTCTTTTCTGCTCTGCATGCTTTCTCTTCAAGCTCAGAGACTTCCTTTGAAAGCTTTTCGACAAAATCGGTATCCTTGATAGAGCCAAGGTTGATTTTTACATTGTACAGCGCAGAAAGCACCGCTGTTCTTGCCATCATTGCCGCAACAGCTCCATCCGTGACGGCATTCTTATTACCCTTTTCAACTACTTTTTCGGCAAGGGTCATCATGTTGAAAGCATCCCTGGCAACCTCAAGGGGAACAAGTGCTGCATTCTTCATCGAAGCCTGTATGGTATCCTTCCTTATTTTTGCCTGCTCTTCAGTATCCTTCGGCAGTTTGAATGCGGCCATAACCCCGTTAAAGGAATCAGAGTCCCTATCGATATCATTTATGAACTTCTCCCTGTACTCTGCTGCATTTTTTGCGATATCTTCCATCTCTGCCTCAAGGCCTTCATAACCCTTTTTCCCTACTGTAAGGTTCGCTACCATCCCGGTAAGCGCTGCCGCAAGCCCTGCACTAAGGGCAGCAACACTGCCTCCTCCCGGCACAGGCGCGCTTGATGCTGTTTCTTCCAGGAAACCCTTTACTGTTTTATCTGCTAGCATATTTTTCCTCCCTTTTCCTTGTCAAAAACAAGGCATCCATTTTTTATTACTTTTTCCACAGTACTTACTCCCACATGATATGGTATATATTTATAGGAAGGGAACTCAAGCATTACAATGTCACCCTTCTTGCCCGGATCTATACTTCCTGTCTCATTTGCCCTTCCTACCGCAGCAGCACCGTTTATGGTAAGTGCTGTAATAGCTTCTTCAATACTTATCCTCATCTGCAAGGTTGCCAGTGCAAATACCAACGGTATGGATTCACTGAAGCAGCTTCCGGGGTTAAAATCTGTAGCCAGTGCAACGGCACAACCTCTGTCTATCATTTTTCTTCCCCTTGCGAAGCTCTCTCTGAGGCTGAATGCAGTGCATGGTAGAAGTGTAGCGACTACTCCCGCCTTTGCCATTTCATCAATACCCCTGTCAGAAGCCTGCAGCAAGTGATCTGCCGATACCGCTCCAAGCTCCGCTGCCAGCTCCGCTCCGCCGAGCTGGACAATCTCATCGGCATGCAGCTTAAGCCTTAAACCCATTTCCTTCGCCTTAAGCTGAAGCTTACTCGTCTGATCCAAGGAAAACACATTCTTTTCGCAGAAAACATCGCTGAATTCTGCAAGTTTTCGCTCCGCAACTACAGGGAGAACCTTTTCTATAATGAAATCAATATACTCGTCCTCCCTGCCCTTGTATTCCACCGGAGTCGCATGAGCGCCGAGGAAGGTTCTTACTATGTCTACAGGGTGCTCCTTATCGATTTCTTCCATTATTTCAAGCTGCTTCAATTCTGTATCAAGATCCAGACCGTATCCGCTTTTGCCTTCAACCGTGGTTACCCCAAAGGAAAGCATTGAGTCCAGCCTTTTGAGGCCTACTGCTTTTAGCTCCTCCCTGGAAGCTTCCCTTGTTGCCTTAACTGAATTGACTATTCCACCGCCCCGCTGCATTATATCCATGTAGCTGTCTCCACGGAGCCTCCACGAAAATTCTTCCGCCCTATAGCCTCCAAAAATCATATGTGTGTGTGAATCTACAAAACCCGGTAAAACAGCTTTGCCGACAGCATCAATAACTTCATAATCCTTTTCATTGAAGCTCTTTAGAATATCCCCGGTTTTGCCTGCTGCCTTTATGACTCCATCCTGAACTACAACTGCACCGTTTTCAATAACGTGCAGCTCTGACATTTCCTTGCCGTGCTTTGCTTTGAAACCACTGCAGGTAACAAGCTCGCTTGCATTCTTTATCAGTAAATTTCCTTTTCTCATAAGCTTACTCCATCATCCTTGTTTCAAGTATCTGATCCATGGAGAAATTCTCAACTCCGAGATAGTAAACAGCTGTGTCAATCATGGCTTCCATAGGCAGTGTTCCTATTATTTCACTTCCTACCGGGTGTACCCCATATCTTAATGCTTCGATCTTAATGAGCTCATATACCCTGTATAATGCAGTTTTCGTATAGTCGGTCATATTCATTGAAACCTGTACGATACCCCTGTCCGAAAGATCGACTCCTATAGCTTTGCAG
>JBLNDG010000204.1:0-8185 GCA_050261415.1 Caulobacteraceae bacterium
AATCTGGCAATAGATTCACCATATTCATTACTGTTCTTAAAGGGTTCTGTAAACCTGTTTGAAACGAGCAGCGCGAAATTGGTGTTTTCTGTATGAAGCTTTGGGTCCGAATAGCTGTGTCCATTCACTGTGACTATGCCATTTGTGTTTTCTGTAACAACCTCCCCGTGAGGGTTCATGCAAAAGGTCCGCACCAAATCATTATATTTTTTTGTTCTATATACAATCTTGCTTTCATATACCTGGCTTGTAATATGCTCAAAAATCTGAGCCGGGAGCTCAACACGCACGCCAATGTCAACTCTGTTGCTCTCTGTACGGATACCCAATCTTTCACAAATCTTTGAAATCCATTTTGAGCCGGAGCGGCCTGTGGCTAGAATCAGGTAATCACTAGTAAATTCGCCATTATCGGATTTTACCGTAAACTCATCAGCCGTTTTTTCTATTTCCGACACTTCTGTATTAAATATTATATCTGCCTTATCCTTCAAATACTCATAGAGATTGTTCAGTATCACCAAATTTCTATCTGTTCCCAGATGTCTGACTTTGGCATCCAGGAGATGTAAGTCATACCTCAATGCCTTTGTTCTCAAATCGTTATTCTCTGTAGAATACAGCTTCGCTTCGGCCCCACCCATCCTGCAGTTCACTTCATCTATATAGTACATCAGTTCTAAAGCTTTTTCCCTGCCTATATATTTATACAGCTCTCCACCGAAATTGTTCGTGATGTTGTATTTGCCGTCGGACATACCTCCTGCCCCGCCAAAGCCGTTCATGATGTTACAAGTGGGGCAATGGATGCAGGACTTTATTTTCACATTATCTATAGGACATGTTCTTTTACTCAGCATGTTCCCTTTTTCCAGCATAGCTATTTTTATATCTGCTCCGGATTGAAGCAGTTCATAAGCAGCAAAAATGCCGCTTGCACCGGCTCCAACTATTATGACATCATACTTCATTAAAATGCCTCCAGTCTGGGTTTTACAAGATGGCCCAAAGAGAATTTGCAACCCTGTATACTTTCAATAAATTTCCATCTTGCCCCTGCTGTAATCCCTCTTTTTCAATCAACAAGGAAAATACCCCAAAATCATCCTAACAGAATACGTATTCCAAGTCAATATAACATATTTAATAACACTATTAGAAGAGCTCATAAATAATCATATATATCAACATTATTATATGTACAAATGCCTTTGTTTACTTGAAACTGCCACCTTGATGTTTTAAACAATATTACCATAATATGTAATGCTACAAACTTTATTTTCTTTTTACACCAAGTTACCATTTCCAAAGTTTTTTTAAATGACAGAAAATTCTGATTCACATTATCCACATTATCCACAGAGATATGCACATATGTTCGATTCCTATCCGAAACCCAAATACACCAGTACTTATACTATTTTGCATAATTTTATCCCCAGTTTTATGTTAATATTGTGAATGTTTTATTCACAATATCCCCAACTTATCCACAGGGATATTATTGCCTCAAATAGCCTTTTTCACATTTTAGGCACTAATCTAAATGTTTATTGCGAAATATACTATGTGTTCGGAACAAAATAAAAAGCCTTTTAGAAAATACTAAGAAGGCTTTATTCGAAGCTTGACTTTTATGAAGACATGTACTTTTCTTTGTTCACAAACTTCGTAAATTGTCCAAGCCAAACGAGTTCAACTGTTCCTGTCGGGCCGTTTCTTTGCTTGGCTACTATAACTTCCCCTATATTCTTCTTATCAGAATCAGGATGGTAATATTCGTCCCTATACAGGAACATTACTACGTCTGCATCCTGCTCTATGGCACCTGACTCTCTTAAGTCAGAGAGTATCGGCCTATGGTCCGCCCTCATTTCCGGTGCACGGGAAAGCTGTGATAGTGCTACTACCGGAACATTTATCTCTCTTGCAAGAGCCTTTAGCGATCTTGATATTTCGGATATTTCCTGCTGCCTGCTCTCAGAACCGCTCTTGCCTTGCATGAGCTGCAAATAGTCTATTACAATAAGCCCCAGGTTGTGCTCCAGCTTGAGCCTCCTGCATTTCGCCCGCATTTCAGTTATTGAAATTGCAGGTGTATCATCAATATATATCGGTGCCTCTGCAAGCGGACCCATCGCCCTTGCCAGCTTCACCCATTCATCTTCGTTTATATCCCCTATCCTTAGGCGATGAGCGTCAATCAATGCCTCAGCGCACAAAAGCCTTTGTGTCAGCTGTTCTTTTGACATTTCAAGGCTGAATATTGCAGTTGTTATCTTTTCACGAACAGCAGCGTGCTGGACTATATTCATCATAAAGGAGGACTTACCCATTGACGGTCTTGCTGCCACAAGTATAAGGTCTGACTTCTGAAGCCCTGAAAGTTTCCCGTCCAAATCTGTAAAGCCTGTCGGCACACCGGTAATTCTGCCCTGGTTCAGATAAAGCTCTTCTATTTTATCAAAATTAGTGCTTAATATATTCTTTACGTGTATAAACCCTTGAGTGGAGCGGTTCAAAGATATATTAAAGATGCTTTTTTCAGCAAAATCAATTATTTCCCCTACTTCTTCCCCTGAATCATAGCTTTTGGAGGTAATATCATTCGAAGTTTTTATCATCCTCCTGAGCAAGGACTTGTCCTCAATGATCTTGGCATAATACTTTACATTATGGGTAGTAGGAACTGCATCCATAAGGTTGGTAAGATAGGTTATCCCTCCAACCGCATCCAGGGTGTTTCTCATCTTCAGTTTTTCCGTGAGTGTAATCAGATCTACCGGTTCGCCCTTATCATAAATATCTACAATTGCTTCAAATATTTCCTTATGGGCTTCCCTGTAAAAATCCTCGCCCCCAATGAACTCGGTAGCAGTGGAAATTGCTTCCTTATCGAGAAGCATTGCCCCCAATACCGATTGTTCAGCTTCCAAGCTGTTGGGCGGTATTCTCTGTATTAGCTCGCTCAATGCTATCCACTCCTTGGAATGTACTATTCCTCAAACATAAACTTTATTACTTCTTCAATATTGCCTGCCGGTATTACATTTATTCCTTCAATTCCGGCCGCCTCATCCTTATTATCTTCTGGTATGATGACATATTCGAAACCGCATCTTTTGGCTGCGTGGACCTTTTCTACTATACCCCCCACAGCTTTTATACTCCCTCTTATAGAAATTTCACCGGTAATGCAGGTATCCTGGCGGGCAGCTTTCTCCATAACAGCCGAATATAGAAGACATGTAATTGCTGCACCTGCTGAAGGCCCATCCACTTTTCCTCCACCGATACAGTTCACATGTATGTCATATTCCCCCGTATTCTTTCCGGTTATTTTTCTTATAACCGATAATGCATTAAAAAGCGAATCCTTGGTCATACTTCCCGCAGTTTCGTTAAACCTCAGGCCGCCTACTTCGTCCTCCCTGGCAAAGCAAACTGCTTCAAGCTCAATTACATTGCCAATAAAACCGCTTACGCCAAGTCCGTTTATCTTTCCTATTTCCCAGGTGCTGCTGCTTTTTTTCTTGCTGACCGGAACAAACCGTCCTTTATTCAGCACAGCTTTTATTGAGTCAATTGTTATTTCAACATCGTGGGCTTCACTGCCGCTGCTTATTACGCTGCTATAACAGTCAGCCAATATATTAACGGCTTTTCTGGCTTCATAAGTATAGCTGCTTATCAGTTCAGCCCCTTCATCACTGATTCGGGCATTCAGCTTTTTTGCCGCATTTTTCACTATGTTGCTTATATCTATTCCATATAGTGGATTGAAGAAAACCTCGGCACACCTTGATCTGAGTGCAGGGTTTATTTCCTCGGGGGATCTTGTTGTAGCTCCAATGAGTATAAAATCTGCCGGTGCCCCTTCCTCAAACAGCATCTTGATATACCTTGGTATGTTTTCATTATTAATATCGTAGTAAGAAGAGTCAAACTTAACCCTTTTGTCCTCCAATACCTTTAAGAGCTTGTTTTGAAACATTACGTCAAGCTCACCGATTTCATCTATAAAAAGCACCCCGCCATGAGCTTCGGTTACCAAACCCGGCTTAGGCTCGGGTATTCCCATTTCTGCCAGTTCTTTGTTGGCACCCTGATAGATAGGGTCGTGGACCGAACCCAGGAGGGGGTTTACCGATTCCCTTGGATCCCATCTCAGTGTTGTCGCATCAACTTCAACAAACTTTGCATCCTTGCCGAAAGGAGTATATTTTTTACGTTTTGCAATGTCAAGAGCTAACCTGGCAGCAGTTGTCTTTCCCACTCCCGGAGGTCCATATAATATAACATGCTGCGGAAATGGTGATGCTATCTTTGATATCAAAGCCGTTACTGCATTTTGCTGGCCGATTATTTCATCCTCATTCTGGGGACGCATTATATCAAGTATGGATTTTGAAAGCCTGACTTGCTTCATTTTCTCCAGTTCCGCATACTTTTTCAGCGTCGAAGCATTTTCAATTCCCGTATGCTTTTTTATCACCTGAAGCTTCATCTCGTTCAGGTAATCCTTCTCCCGGGTCTCAATACGCTTTATTACTTCCTTTTTGATACCCTCTTCAATATACCTCTTGGCAGCCACATCCGAGAGCTTGTCCTGTATTTGAGTAATCAGACGCTCCATACTTTCATGCCTTATCTCTTCGGTTTTCATTTTGCCAAATATAATTTCATGCAATATGTAAACCTTTTCCCTGCTATCTGCAGTGTTGTCCAATATCTTTACCTTATCACCGGAATACAGCTTTTTTGTATAATCAACTAGTACTTCAACTGATGCATCTTGGCTACTATAACTGCTATGACCACAATCCACCGTTACTACCCCTTCCATGGAACGATTACTCTTCTACTATACTTACTTTAACCTTTGCTGATACTTCAGGATATACTTTAACTTCAACCTCATAAGTACCAAGTGTTTTTAAGGAATCATGCAAAACTACCTTTTTCTTGTCTACTTCAATTTTGTACTGCGCTTTGATTGCATCTGCAATGTCCTTACCGGTTATAGAACCGAAAAGCTTACCGTTTTCGCCTGCTTTGCTTTTTAATTTTATTTCAACCTTATTCAGCTTCTCTGCAAGCTGTTTTGCATTCTGAAGCTCATTATCCTTCCTGTTCTTTTCGGCACTTTTTTTATCCTGTATTTCCCTCAGCTTTCCGGATGTAGCCTCAACCGCCAGCTTTCTGGGAAACAGAAAGTTTCTTGCATATCCATCGCTAACATTCACCAAATCTTCTTTCTTGCCTAAATCCTTTACGTCCTGTAGAAGTACTACCTTCATTATCTTTCACCTTCCTTAAGATATTCCTCTATTGCCTGTTTCAATAAATCAATTGATTCCTTCATTGAGCGGCCTGAAAGCTGAGCCCCCGCCACAGTGAGGTGGCCGCCTCCTCCCAGTTTCTCCAATACTACCTGGACATTGATATCACCAAGAGATCTTCCACTTATGAAAATATCATCTCCTATGCTCGAAAGCACAAAAGAAGCGTTAATCCCTTTTATGTTTAATAACTCATCCGCCGCTTGCGCTGCTATTAGAGCAGGATTTTTGGCGTTCTGAGGTATTGTTGAAATAGCAATATTGTTCTCGAATATTTGGGCATCCTTAACTACGTCAGCCCTTACAAGGAATGTACCCATATCATCCTGGAACAGCTGCCTTGTCAAAGTTGTATCCGCTCCCATCTTCCTTAGGTAGGAAGCGGCTTCGAAAGTCCTTACACCGGTCTGGAACGAAAAATTCTTCGTATCTATAAATATACCTGCCAAAAGTGCTTCCGCTTCAATTTGTTTAACTTTTGGCTTTTCAAACATATATTGCAGTATCTCCGTTACCAGCTCACTGGTAGACGAAGCATAAGGTTCAATATATGTAATTACCGCATCCTCAATAAATTCCGTGCCTCTTCTGTGATGGTCTATAATCGCTATCTTTTCCGCTCTTTCAATAAGCAGGTCAGACTCAGTAAAGGATGGTCTATGAGTATCAACAACAACAAGCAGTGTGTTTTTACCGCATTTCAGTAGTGCTTCCTGCGGACTGACAAATACGGTTCCGTACTCTTCATCCTCCTGGAGCTCTGTCCATAAATTTGCAATCCCGGCATTTATCTTGCTAAGTACTATATTTACTTCCTTATTGAGGCCCTTACAGCAGCGGTATATCCCCAGGGCTGACCCCATTGAATCAAGATCCGGCATTTCATGTCCCATAACCAGTACATCATCCGACTGCTCGATAAGCTGCCTTAGCGCATAAGCAATAACCCTGGCCTTAACCCTTGTTCTTTTCTCCACAGCCTTTGTTTTACCGCCATAGAAGGACAGCTTCTCATTATCCTTTACAACTGCCTGGTCCCCGCCTCTGCCCAATGCTATATCCATAGCGCTTCTGCTGAATTTTTGCAGTTCGGAATGAGTCTTGCCATTAACTCCGACACCTATACTCAAGGTTATCGGTATCCTGTTTCCGGAATTTATCTCCCTAATATTGTCAAGTATGTCGAATCTTTTTTCTTCAATGGCGGCAAGCTGCTTATAATAGAAGTGCAGCATATACTCACCATTGGAAAACTTCTGTATTGAAGCATTGTTGAGGGATGCCCAGGCATTAATCCTGCGGTCAACTTCCGCTATTAGCACAGGTTTTGCTGATTCCTCAGTTTCCTTGAGCACTTCCTCAATATTATCCATCGCAAGAATTGCAGTTACAGTCTTTTCTTCATTATATCTGTTTCTGATATTTATGAAATCCGTCTTATCTACCAGATACATTATAATGACATTCTTCGTGTCCCCTTCTTCCTGCAAATTAATGAGATTGCAGTATATATCATAGTACCTGTCCTTAATGTTTATATTCTTGAACTCATCCATGCTGTTTTTCAGTATTCTTCCGATATCAACACCGGAAACATAGGAGGACAGCTTTTTGTCGAGTATGTATTCCCCCTGAAATATATTGGAAAATAGCATGTTATACCAGTTTATAATGCCCTGGTCATCAATTATGACAAGAGGAAAAGGAAGATTCAGTATTGCATTTTTTGTCGCAGTATCTACACTATCTGAGAGATTCTCTATATATAACCTCAGTTCTTCCTTTTTCCGGGATGCTGCTTTCAAATTATGGTATATGAGATATCCCAG
This sequence comes from Caulobacteraceae bacterium, assembly GCA_050261415.1. GTDB lineage: Bacteria > Bacillota > Clostridia > Lutisporales > Lutisporaceae > JBLNDG01. The sequence goes on from JBLNDG010000204.1 coordinate 7,175, forward strand.
AAGCAAAGCACCAGCCGCACCCAATATGAAATTATAATAACCGATGATTATTACCGCCACTGCAATTATCCATAGCGATATGCTTACATCCGGTCCCCAGATACTAGAAAACTTGCGTATTTTCATCTCGCACCTCCAGAATTACGTGATTGGAGCCGCCTGAAATTTAGGGTAATATCTATTATCCCTATAAGAACAATAAACCGCGCAAAAAACAATACCAGCAGCACTACTAGAATCGTTCTGACAGGCTTGGGCACATCATATTTATCCCCAAAAACCCTCGAATAATATACAACTACCGATATCCCGACAATAGTAAAAATAAACATGATTACTGATGATACGTTCAATGCAACTGCTTCCAGCCCGGGCACCTTGAAATATGAAACAACTGTAGATGCAATGGCTAATGCGATCAGAATAAATGAATAAGGTTCCGGGATCCTCCACTGTGCAAACTCTTTGATATCCCCAATATCATGGCCTATTCTTTTCAAAATGGTTCTTGTAAGCTTAAAGTCAATCAAGGAGAAAAATATACCTCCCATCAAGAGCGATGATGGAAGTATAATCTTTATCATCTGCACGGACAAAGCCCAGAAATCCTTAAAATACTTGATGTCCTTTTCTGAAACTCCTAATTGTCTGTATATAACCAGGGCTTTATCCATTTGAGCTGCCATAGTTGCATCAAGATTTTTGAAGAAGCCGACAATATCAAGGCCCGCTGCCATAAGAGACAGCAAAAATTCTGCAACCATGGTCAATGACAATACAACTCCGCATACCAGTATAATCAAGTGCGGATTTATTCTTTTATTAATCATGTATCCCATTATGATACCCGGTATCCCAAAGCCTGCGAAGAGTCCGAGCCCCACAAGCGGATAAGTAACAAGGGAAACAATTAAAGCTGCCGATAACGCGGATAGTATGCTTGCCTTCAATCCGTTCCTGTAACCCACGATTATGACAGGTACCGGCCAAACCATCGAAATAATTCCAAGA
>JBLNDG010000205.1:0-13898 GCA_050261415.1 Caulobacteraceae bacterium
TATGAGCGAAAAGGAAAAAACCCAGCTTGGCTCATTTGGCCGCAGCCTTATTGAAAGCAGATACTCGGTAAAAAGAATGGTACAGGATAACATGGAAGTTTACATGCAGCTTTTGGAGAAACACTGATATACTTTAATATACTATCTTAAAGGGGACAAACCTATGTATGACATTATAGTATCAGGTTATTACGGTTTCCATAACAGCGGTGATGATGCAATACTTCATGCAATAATCAATAACCTGAGAAGTATAAAACAAGATATAAAAATTATGGTTCTATCCAAGAACCCGGAGGCTACCCGAAAAACTTACGGAGTAGACTCTATTGACCGTTTCAACATTCCGGCGGTAATAAAAGCCATGAAAAAAGCAAAACTTTTCTTAAACGGCGGAGGAAACCTGATTCAGGATGTAACCAGCACCCGTTCCCTGCTGTATTACCTGGGAACAATTTATATAGCAAAGTCCATGGGACTTAAAATAATGCTGTATGCCAACGGTATCGGCCCTGTATACCGGAAAACCAACAGGTACCTTACCTCTAAAATTATCAATCTGGTTGATACCATCACGTTGAGGGAGGAATCCTCCAAACAGGAGCTGGAAGCCCTTGGCATAAGAAAACCTGAAATAATAGTTACCGCAGATCCGGCACTGGGTCTTGCGCCTGCAAGCTCAGAAGAAATTGATTCCATACTTGCAAAGGAGAATATATCAACTGATTCTCCACTGGTATGTTTTTCAATAAGGAAATGGCCGGGATATGAAAGATACAGTCAGGTACTTGCACAAGCAGCAGATTATATGGCTGAAAGATATAATATTATGCCCGTTTTCCTTCCGATGCATTTCCCTTCGGATTTAGCAGTAGCGGAAGACATGGCTTCAAGGCTGAAGCATCCGTCATACATATTGAGAAACAAATATGATATATTCCAGACCCTTGGAATTGTAAGCCGTTTTGACCTCGTGCTCGGAATGAGGCTGCATGCCCTCATTTATGCAGTTAACCTTTCAGTGCCGGTTATAGGGCTCATATACGACCCAAAGGTACAAGGCTTTCTTGAATATGTAAATCAACCTTCGGCAGTGGATGTAGCAGACTTGGATATTGAAAGGCTTAAAGCGCTGATAGATGATGTCTGGAATAGGAAGGACGAAATTAAAAGCCAGCTCAAGGCTGAGAATGCGGAATTAAAACGCAAAGCCTTGCAAAACGCCGAGATAGCTTCAGAGCTGCTGGAAAGGAACAGATAGTTAAGGAAATTAAAGAGACACAGTGCTGCACCTGTGTCTTTTTATACTTATTAGTGGACATTCTGCCAAAGTAGAATCAGTCAAAAGCGAGGAGGCTCGATGCCTCCGAGCTTTTATTTATTTCTGTTTGCTTAAGTTCTTCACATCTACTATTTTGGTCTCTATCGTTATCATTCTTGTATCCAATACCTGCTGTGATTCCCTGTTTAAGGCCATCTTCCCATTAGCCAGGAAACCATACTTGTTCTCTACACCCGGTACTCTTATTGTCACAAGTACGTTGAACCTTTCCGGTTTTTCAGCAATTACCACAGTTCCGTCAGCCTTTGTCAACTGGTCTGTTGCAGGCAGAGCCTCTTTGCTCACGATTTTCCCCATATAGCTGTCGGTTTTTACATCGTAAATATCTGCGCCGACTTCTATCGCATCCACCGACTGCTGCCTTACCTCTTCCACAATGATCTTATATTCCAGAGTATCAAATTTTGCCGCGTTGTGGTCCTTATCAACCATAAAGAATTTATAATATACTCCGGCAGCCAAACCTATCAGCACCAGCAGTACCGCTATATCAACTATACTTATTTTCCCGAACAGCCTGCCCTTTTCATCCAAAACCATTACAATCCCCCCTTACTGCTTGCCCAGGGACATTTTTGTAACAAAGCCCTGGTTCGCATAACCCTTGCCTTTTATAAAGAACTTCTTGCCGACTTTTACCTCCGCACCGCCGATAATAACGTTGGCAGGAGTTATTGTGGCATTTGCCTCTATGGTTATGGTGACATCATATGCATCAGGTACATCTGCAATCACATATCTGCCGTTAATCAGATCCTCATTCAGCATTGTGGCGCTTTTTGCCGACTTGCTCACCACAGTACCCAGATCATTGCCCCTTACGCTATCCCTTATGGGATCACCGGGATTTATCGCATCAACGAAATCCTTATTTACGTTGGTTATTTCAAAATCATATATCACTTTGCTGCTTTCCGATGCCTGCTTTCCATTACCGTTGAAAAGCACAATGTAAGCACCTGCAGCTACAGCTATTACCAGCAAAACTATAAGCAAATCGATAATGTTAATCTTCCCGAATAATCTGCCTTTCTTATCTAACAAAGCCATTATATACCTCCTATTTATATGAGTGCTTCATATATTTTCTCTATCTTTCTTGCCATGACATCAGCTTTAAAGTTCTGCACTACAAGCTCCCTGCCTTTGTCTCCCATGCTTTTTCTAAGCTCAGGGTTTTGAACCAGCTTTAGTATGGCATCCGCAAGCTCTTTTGCCTCCCTTACAGGCACCAGATACCCGTTATATCCATCCCTGACTACCTCAGGTATGCCGCCTGTGTCGGTGCCTATACAGGGCTTTCCAACGCACATGCCTTCAATTAGTGATAGGCAGAGCGCCTCTGATACCGATGAAATGACATTAATATCAATTATATTGAAAATGCTTTCGACTTCCTCAACATAACCCGTAAATACTATGCGGTCCTGCAGCCCCTTCTTCATAACAAGCTCTTTAAGCTCTGCCTCTTTAGGACCTGTACCTGCTATTACGAACTTTACATTTTGTGCAGCCTTTGAAACAATATCCGCTGCTTCAATGAAATATATATGCCCCTTGACGTCGGAAAGCCGCGCAACTATTCCTACTACTATATCCTCCTTGCTCAAGCCCAGGCCTTCCCGCAGCCGTATCTTTTCTTCATCGCTTTTTTCTTCTATATCTTCAATGCCTCCATATATCACTTCCACCTTGCTTCCAGATATACCGGATTCAACAATGTTCTGCTTTACAGCATTTGATACCGCAATAATCCTGTCGCTAAGCCTGCTGTTCAGTACCGCCCCTGCAAAGCCGCCCATGCCCTTTCTAATACCGTCCAGGCAGTGCTTGGTGTTTACTACACCTTTTACCCCTGCCATTCTGGCAGCAATCCTTGCAGATAGTGACGCATGGGTATGAACAATCTGGGGTTTCTCCTTTTTAAAAAGCTTATATAAAGCCAAAGTAGTGCCCTTGTCAAAGGATTTGTCATTCATACCTTCCACTGAAACCGTTTGAAAACCCATATCCTTTATGATATCTGTCAGCAGGCTTCCTACCGGCAGCACTACCTTTACTTCGTATTTTGTCCTGTCAGCAGCCTTCAGCAGGTTTATAAGCCACCTTCCGGCGCCGCCCACCTTCATATCGCTCAATACATGCATGACCTTTATCATAAGCGAAGCACCCCGCTATCCTTCTTCATTATCCCCCGTGCTATCATTCCTAAAGCCATCATAACCCAAAAGCTCAGAAGCACCCTGTAATTATACCATATGTTTTCTACAAGCCCCTGCACCAGGTATCCTGCTAGTCCGGCACTTATTGCAATCATAAAGGTAGAAAGAAATTTGTCCTTTGTCTTGTAAAAATTAGTCAGTGTCGTCTTATAGAATACCAGAAGCATACCAAGGAACAGCACAAAACCTGTTGCACCTGTTTCAATCAGAAGCTGCAGGTATATATTGTGCGAATGGAAGGCATATGCAGCTGTAAGTGAGTACTTCGGATATATCAGTTTGAAGGGTTCGAGACCCAGCCCTATTCCTGAAGGCCAGAAATCCCTGACTATTTTCAAGGAACCCAACCAAACGGAAATCCTATAGGAAGAAGAAGTATCCTGAAGGTTTCCTATACTTGCAAACCTGTTTATGACGGAAGGCGGCAGTATAAAAGGCAGCAGCAGCAAGCCTATTATACCAAGCACTACAAACCTTTTGTCCCTTAATACGGCAAACAGCCCTGCAGCCAATACAATGCCTATGTAAGCTCCCCTGGAATAAGTCACCATCAGGCACACAAGCATTACTGCAGCAAGCACCATAGTCATAAGCTTTGAAAACCGTCCCTTCTGCCCCCACAGCATTGCAACCGCCACAGGTATTATGAGCACCAGGTATTCTCCGAACACATTTGGATTGTCAAAGGTAGAACCTACCCTTGACTTTATATCCTCAAACATGGTCGTATCAACCCAGGCTTCCGAGGTTGCTCCCCCAAACTTATACTGGTATAAGCCGTACAATGCTGCAACGGAAGAAGTCATCACCAGCAGAGCAATGAGCGACAGAAGCTGCTGTCTTGTTTTTATTGTATTTGTGAGCACAAAATAAAACACAATAAAGGCAATATGCATCAAAAGTGCCAGAATGCTGCTCTTTACTGTATAAGATGTGACGCTGCTGTATATAAGCACCGTCCCAAGCAGTATGACAAGCACATCCAGCGGGTTAATCCTGAATTTGAAGTTATTCTCCCTATAAAGCTTCAGCAGGGATGATATAAATGTAAGCAGAATCAAACCTACAAGGGCAGAAGTCGGTGCAAGAGGGATAAATCCCACTACCGCATAAACCCCTATTTCATACTTCCACAGCACCAGTATAAGCCCCGCCATGCCTCCAACAGCCAATACGAGAGTTTTCAACGGAAATATAAAACCAAGTATCCCTAAAACCGCCCCTATAAGCACTGCAGTTATTTCCAGACTTTTATTATTTATTACCCGTTCCATTGTTTAATCCCCTTACTGTAAAGAAATCAGCTATAAGCCGTGCCACAAAGCTCCCCTCATAAAGAGCGGAAAGTGATCTGTTTATGAGTATCAACAGCGCTCCAAGGAGGAATATTGCTATCCATATAATACCCCCCAATCCGGAGAAATTAAAATCCTGCTTCAATACAATATCAAGCAAGCCTTGTGTACCGGCAAAAGCCAGCAGGAGCAATCCCCAAACTCTTGTACTGATATTGAATATGGAGCCCAGTATCCCTTTCAGTCCAACTACTACAGCGCTTCCTTCCTCCATATTGTTTGTAGCAGCGGAAAGCTTGTCTGACAAAGACATAAATATCTTTACCGGCATTATAAGCAGCCTGAAGGTAAAGCTGTCCTTCCACGCTTTTTCGATATTCCACTCTCTGCCAAAGAAGCCTGCTACACTACTTCCGGAAGCTGCTCCTTTGAACCACCGGGATAGCTTTCTGAATCCGCTGTAAAGCAAGCTGTTTTCATAGTAAAGCATGAGCTTTTTATATACACGGTAAACAAACTCAAGTATCACACTATTTTTCACTTTAACACTTCCCTAATATTCAGACGTATTGTGGCGTAAGACAATTTCATCTTATTATATTATTATTTCCCTATAATTGTAAAGTATATAGGCCCCTCATTTTAGCGCAAACAAAAGCTTTACATGAGTTAAGTTTCATGTAAAGCCTAATTGCCTACTTTAACGTATATGTACCCTTTATTATCAGGAAGGACTTGTCTGCCAGCGCCTTAAGACCTCTGCCGTCTCCTCTTGAGGCTATAAGCATGTGGTTGTTCACTGCCGCATCACCATTTTTCAGATCCTTTGCCGAAGTAATATCCGAAAGCCCGCCGTTTGCACCATATACTGCAGAAAACTTACCCGATCTCGGTATTATTTCAGCACCTTCTCCGGCAACCAAAATCTGGCTTTTCTTCAGCTCCACCACCTCAAACTTTGCTGCAGCACCGGAAGGAGTATTCTGTATATCACTCTTGAGCTTCTCAATCTCCTGGTTTTTTTGCTCCAATGCGGCTTTAAGATCGGTGATTTGTTGAGCCTGTGATGCATCAGTCTCATTTATCTTCGCTATCAAGCTATCTATATAGTATTTTATCTGTTCTGATTTCTGCTCTACATAGCTCTGTGTCACTATCGGGTCCTGCTCAGAACCTGGTGCCACTCCATCTGCAGCGCTTATCATGACAGCTGATAGTACCAAAATTACCGCAATCAGTACTGCAATTCCAATTTTCCGATGCTTGCCGTTTCCCATTCCAACTCTCCTTTTCAGCTCAAAATAGCAACATGCAACATTTTCTATTATAGTATATATTTCGCCATGTATCGCAAAATTCCTGTATATATTACAAATTTGTAAAAAAGACTACTTATGGAACTCGTTTACGGAGCATGTCAAATTATTGTAGAATCATTGCTCCTACTCGTTATAAAAAAGCTTCTATTGAAAAACCTTTGAAATTAAGGTTACTACTGAAATATATTGAAACCACCAATTCTTGCCTTGCTGTTCTATTTTCTTTTTTGCGCCAATAGAATTAATACATGTGGTAAGTTCATTGACTCAATATTTTACAGGAGGCTTGGAATAATGCTGATTTCATATTTGCTGTTCGCAGTTGGTTTGATATTGATAATTATAGGCGGGGATTATTTTGTTGATTCCGCTACCTGGATAGCCAGAGTCACCAAACTCCCTGAGGTCCTCATCGGAGCAACTATTGTTAGCTTGGCAACCACTTTCCCTGAAACAATGGTCTCTGTTATATCAGCTATCAACAACCAATCCGCCATGTCGGTAGGAAATGCTGTAGGTTCTACTATCTGTAATACCGGACTTATATTAGGCTTATACAATCTAGTCAGACCTTCAAAAATCAGTTCAAGGATTTTTAACTTCAAAGGACTGCTGCTGATTCTGTACATATTGATATTTTGGTATCTGGCAGGTATAAGTGTTATTGGGACTTGGGCATCATACATGCTGCTTTTTATGCTGGTTCTCTATGTATTTTGCGATTTAATGATTGTGGGCTATAGAAGATCCCAAACAAATGCCAACCATATGGAGATTCTCACAGAGCCATCTGAATGTATACGACAGGCTGTAAAATTCATTATGGGCATATCAATGATAATATATGGCTCCCATCTGCTTGTTACTCATGGAGTAACCCTTGCAAAACTTTGGGGAGTACCTGCATCGGTTATAGCCCTTACCCTCATAGCACTTGGAACATCACTGCCCGAATTTGTCACAGCAGTCGCCTCTCTTGTCAAAGGGCATGCCGAGCTTTCCATAGGCAATATCTTAGGAGCCAATATATTGAATATAACTATGGTTATGGGACTTTCAGCCCGCTTCCGTCCTCTTAAAATTACCGGACAAATGTTTTATTTTGATATTCCCACTTCCATTGTTATTAATTCAGTTCTAATTCTGCCTAGTATCATCACCAAAAAAATCACCCGCTTCCAATCATTGCTTCTATTGGTTATATACGCTGTATATGTAGCAATTTTATTTCATTGACAGCAATGCTTACAAAAAATTTCCTCGAGCTTGTAAAAGAGCATTGCCCGGATATGGTATACAAAAGCCTATAACTCCAATGAGCTATAGGCTTTTTCCCTAACTTATTTCATATGAATTGTCTTTACAGTAACCCCGTCCAAATGTTCCAATTCACGCATCAAAGCCTCCAGGCGTTCTTCCTTATCCCTGAGATTTAAAGTAATCAATCCATGCTCCTTTTCTCCCGGATCATGTATTCCAAATCTTGATAAAATACTATCGCCATATTTGGTTAAAACCTCCTGAACTTCCGGTGCAGATTTTGTCCTTTTATCTACCAGAATACCCATTATGCTTAAAGTACTCAATATATTCTCTCCTTTTACTTTTTCTATTATTTTTACCAATTGTTTTTAAAAAATTCATTTCATTTATGGAACAAAATGCTTTGCAGTAGTGAAAAACACTGCCTGGCCAGTACCATGACAATCTTCTTCATGTTTTGTACCTCCGCTGTACCATATGAAGTGCCAGGAAAATCGCTGCTGTTGAGGGGCTTTTTTCGGAGGTTTCCCTGGCACTTAACTCGAATAAATCATCAAACTATACGGTTTATATACTTTTTATAATCGATTTCACCCTTTGCAATAAACGTACACCACCATTCTTTAAGTTTTTTATTTTCTATTGACCAGGTATGCTCTTTTGCATTTGCGTGTCTCATATACACATGCTGAAACCGGCTGATAGAGTATATTTTAATACCGTGCGCTATACAATCTTTACAGAACCAGTAATCTTCTCCGAGGGAGACATGTCTGAACTTAACTTTCTTTAAAACGCTCTTCCTAAAAATAATACTCGGCCCGTCTACGTGCCACACATAACAATTCTCCTTCCCCGGGTTTCTGAGTGTTAATATTTTATCCTTTTCAAAATAGACATACGATGTTGCTTTACCTACCACGTCAGCTTTAGCCTTTCTGAAAGCCTTAACAGCTTCTGCTAAGTATCTCGGGCCATAATAATCATCATCGTCAAACTTGGCGACAAGCTCATAGGTTGCGTGTTTTGCACCGATATTCAGACATTCTCCTAACGTTTTACTCTCGCTGATTTGAAGTATCTTTACATTGAAATATCTATGAGCCACTTCTTTCCATTTATTTTTATCCATGCTATCATTATGCAGAATAATGATTAGCTCCTTTTTTCTTAGTCTCTGCCTCTTATAATTTTCGAATATATTATGGATAGCACCAGGGCGTTTTGTGCAGGTTACAACTGTTATACCTGTTGAACTGATTTTTTCCCTCCCGTTATTTGTTGTTTCCTTTATTGAATGCTGCATTTTTCTTACTTCTCCCATATTTTATTTACAAGCTCAGACTTTAATCAGCTTGTCTACTATATAATATGTACTTGCCCACATTTGGTTAATATTGTCATATATTATTGGGCTGAAATACTAAAAGTCATAATGTAAATTTTATTGCTTCTTCTTTTACTGTAAATGAATATATTATAAGTGTAGAATTTTACAGTTTGAGGTGAATTTATGAAAAATATTCTTTGCATTGATATAGGAGGCACCAGAATAAAAGCGGCAATTCTCTGGGATAACATTGATCTGCAATCTTTGAAAAACACTAAAGTGGAAGTAATCCGGTCACTTGGATGGGTGAACAGCTCACTGCCCCAGATTATATCCAAGCAGCATCCTGCCAGCATTCTTCAGCAAAACAGCAGTCTGAATCAATATGATTGTGTTTCATTGAGCATGCCGGTAAAAGTTATCGATAATGGTGCAGAAGTTATAGGGTATTATGTTGAGAAATGTGGCGTACCCAAGGATTTGAAAAAAGCTTTTTGGGATGTATGCAACTGTGAAGTAGTTGTCAAGAATGATTCCGTATGCTGGCTGTCAGGTGCACTGAACTACAGCCGTTTATGCTCCATGGAAATTGAATTTCCCTGCCTCTCTATCGCATTGGGAACAGGAGTCGGAATTGCTTTCTCAGAACAAATGCACACCGTCTCGGATTTTGATTTGAGTAACATCGATATTTATTTTCTTAACTTAAGTAATAGATCCAATCAATTAATAGACCAAGGATGGAAGATTCATGCATGCCTCGGGGAAAAATACTTTTATTGGGTAAAAAGTGAACACAAAGAATGGACTTACTATAATATCCAAGAAGATTACACCAAAAGAGTTATTGCTTTTTTGAAAGATATTAAGGCAGTACAATCAATCGACTTTAATAATATTAAAACCATTTTTATCGGAGGGGGAAATGCTGAATATATAAACTATGCTATTTTACAGGAAAAAATCCATAAGCATATACATATGTTTACTGCTAGCAATCTGCAAATCAATCCCGACTTAATTCCTTTACTGGGGCAGATTGAATTGTGGTAGCTTTTCCTTAAGCCCGGTTTTTGCAATGCATATTCTTCATTATTGTTACCTTGCACTATCACATGATAAATTCCGCCCTGATACTCCGTTCTACACGGCCTCCCCATAAGAAAAATTCTCCTGACAATATTTTATCCTTATATTGCCAGGAGAATTATTTGTGTGAATGCCCGTCAAAACTTTATGCCAGACACCTTGCTCTTAATCTATTTTACATAGCTTGCTGCATTCTTGCCTGCTATTCTTCCGAATATAGTTATGTCGGCTACTGCATTACCACCGATCCTATTGCCTCCATGCACTCCACCGGTGACTTCTCCTGCAGCATAAAGCCCTTCTACTACCTTACCTGAGTTGTTTATAACCTGTGCATTTGTATTTATCTTTATTCCACCCATAGTATGGTGTACTGCCGGTCCAACTTCCACTGCATAGAAAGGTGCCTTAGCAAGCTCTACAGCTAATACCCTTCTGCCAAATTCCTTATCGTTCTTAGCTTTGAAATAATTATTGTATGTTTTAATTGTCTTTTCAAATTCTGCCGCGTTGACTCCCATCTTTTCCGCCAACTCTTTTATTGATGATGCTTCTTTCAATAGGCCTTCTTCCTTATACTTTTTAATTGCGGCCAAGTTATCTACAATAGTCTGGTCAAATACAAGGAAGGCTGTTTTACCTTTTTGGTCTAATATTGCTTTTGATACGGTATCACGAGTTTCAAGCTCATTTATAAATCTCTTGCCGTCTCTGTTGACCAGAATAGCACCTTCCCCTCTTACTCCTTCAGTAATCATTTCGTTCTTTACAGGAACTACAGTTGGATGAGTTTGAATTTCCTTCATATCAACCAAGGCTACATTTAATTTTTCTACCATACCAAAGGCATCCCCTGTCGCACCTGGCTGGTTTGTTGTTCCAAAGTCCTTTAATTCCGGCCTATACTTAGCCACCATTTCCTTATTCGCTCCAAAGCCTCCGCTTGCAATAATTACTGCCTTTGCATGTATAGTATACTTCTGTCCCTGGGAAGTTTCCACCTTTATTCCAGTCACCTTATTACCTTCAGAAAGGATTTCTACTGCCTTTGTATTAAGACGAACATCAATCCCTAATTGCTTAACATTCTTTTCGAATATGCTCATAAGATAACTTCCAATAGGGCCACCGCCCGGTGCTGTATGCAACCTGTCAACGCTCTGTCCGCCGGATCTTCCAATAGTAGATAAGTCCGCACCCAAACTTTCAAGCCAATAGAGAGATTCAGCCGATTTCTCAGTAAATACTTTTAGCAGTTCAGGGTTATTCTTATTATGTCCGCCTTTCATAGTATCTTTATAGAAAAGCTCCGGACTATCCTTTATACCTTTTGCCTCCTGATACTTTGTACCGGCTGCATTCATTCCGCCTGTTGCAAAATTCGTATTTCCACCCATGAATGAATTTTTCTCAACTACTATTACCTTAGCGCCATCCTTTGTTGCCTCAATTGCTGCTGTAAGTCCTGCACCGCCCGAACCAATTATTGCTATGTCAGTAGATGTGTCTTCTACTTTTTTAATATCTTGCGAAGTATTTTTTGCTATCAAAGTGATTCCCGACTTTTTCACAGCATCTTTAACTGCTTCGATTATAGCGTTGCTTGCTAAAGTCGCGCCCGATATAACTTCTACATCAGCTGAATTAGCAGCAATCATACTTTTAGGTAATTCTTCAAATACATTTTTTGTGAAATCAGATTCATGATTCTCTATAACTTTGATATCCTTGATTTCACCTTTTTCAATTTTTACTTCCACCTTGATCGGTCCATTCTTTCCCTTTGACTCACCTGTAAAAGTTCCGCTGTTGCTTCCGTTCACAGCTTTTGATTGGCACGCTCCCATCAATAGAACCATTACAATAGCTAAACATAATGCTACTACCCTCTTCAGGTTCTTCATCTGCAAGTTCCTCCTCTTAATTGTTTGTTATTTAACTAACGTAATACATTATACAGTAAGCTTCATATTATGTCAACCAGTTTATGCTTTGCCACGTTTTACTAATAAAAAAGTCTATAACCCCTTGAGTTATAGACTTTTTGCTTAAGTACCAGGTATAAAGATTATTTGCTGTATTTGTTATTGATCTGGTGCATTATCTCCTGCAGCTTCTTGCACAAAGTTTGTATGATTATGTGGTAGTGGTTATCCATTAACCCCATAACCTCACTGCATTCTTTCAGCTGCTTGATAAAATATCCCTTGTCTATACTCTCTTTGAAGATATACTCCTTGTTATTACCTCTTGCAATCATATGATATATTCCGCCCTGGTACTCTTCTCTCCACGGCCTCCCCATAAAAAAATCCTCCCAGCAATATATTATCCTTATATTACCGGAAAGATTCATTTGTGTCAATAACTGGATAACTCCGGAGCCTGGCACTTATCTACCTACTTGTTATATTCTGACTTTAATGACTCTAAAGTGTCTTCTGCTGCCAATTTTTCCAGTCCCTTTAAATTATCCCATTTAAGACCTCTCTCCAGTAATTTCCCGAGTGTATCATGCCTATCTCTTAGTAGTACAATATCTGATAGCTTTCCATCCTGCGCATTTTCTCCAATCTTTTGAAGTAATTCATCAAGTTGTTCATATTTCGAAAGTAATTCATTATCATGTATTGATTCGGTCACGTTTTGTGGGTCAATTTGATTTACAATTTCCTTGTAAGCATTATCGTATTCCTTTACAAGTTTATCATATTCTGAATCGCATCCCACAATAGCAATGACTATCACACATATCATTACTATAATCTTTATTTGCTTATTTATCATATTCTATCACATCCTTACATATTCATTATATACAATAACATAGATATTTTAATACATTTCATAAATATTCGTATCTTCATTATTGATGCGCTCCCAAAACCTATTTAGCTCATCCATTGCTCTATTTGTATACTCAGCCTCAACCCTTTCTTTTACATTATCCAAATACATATTATAATCTTGCTCTGTATCTTTATACTTTATGTTGAGCGATCTTATCTCTGATATTCTTGTAAGTATTTTGCTTTTTAAAATATTATTGTTTGTTGAATTGCTATATTCATCAATGTTAGCATTATTATATTTTTCAAATTGTTCATCCAGTGATTTTACGAATGCCTCTCTTGCTTTTTTACTTCCATTAATGAAATACTTAAAGTCACCTATACCCGCTATTTGCTCAGTGGTAATTTCTATTTCTTTTTTTGTTTCGTATTTGATTGTATCGGCAGGAGTATATGCTATCCCTAACTCGTCCTGTATTCCCTCTGAAACAAATTTTGATACATTATGGATGTTAATGCCTTTGCTTAATGCAATATATTTTTTTAGACTTGTAGCAATATCAAAAAGTCCATGTCGGTTAAGCTGCGCTTCGAGTTTTGTCAGTTGAGCTGATAATGCTGAATTCTTATAGTAATATCCGCCATTTTCTTTTAGTAAATTTCCAATTATCTCCTCAACAAAAGCATTAGCTTTACCTTCGATATCCTCCATCGATACTCCTACCGGAGACGGTGCCGGCTTAAGAACAGATCCATCTCCTTTAATACTACTCAACTCCTCAAAATGCACACGCGCTCCTAATCCAGACAGCATGTTAGTGAAATTTTGCCTCTTATCATCGCTAATTCTATTTAGTTCATCTGCATGTTTTTCTAAATCACTATCTATAAATTCAAGTGCCTTTTTAGCTCCAGATTTTATTGATATTTTCTCTACATCTTCTATGTACCCTTTACTGCCAATTTTGTAATCAGAACTTTTTTCCTTTCTTTCTGTTATCTCCTTTATCTCTTTTTCGATAGTCTTGGATTCGCCCCTCTTTGATACGCCACCGGATCTTCTATCATACTCCTTGCTTAAATCGTGTCGCTGCTCGGCTTGTTTGACCGCATTTTGCTTGCAATTCATGACCGTTAATTTTGCTCATTTATCCTGTCCGGGAATAATCCCAGACAGGATTTTTAACTACCAGCTGAATTCTTCTTCAATAATAAGCCTTATCATATGGTCATCTATCAATTTAAC
>JBLNDG010000206.1:0-27292 GCA_050261415.1 Caulobacteraceae bacterium
TACGGCGCAGTAAGAGAGCTTGCGGAAATATTCGTAATATCCTTTAACCCCACAGCCCCGGACTCATTTTACAGTATCTCCACCATTATAGTAGCTGCCTACGCTGTTAAAAAGGGCCTCGAAGTAATAGCCAGAGTTAATCAGATTCTATTACCCTTTGGAATCATTGTGCTGTTTTTTATCGCTGCTATAAATATATCGAAAATTGACTTGAGTAACTTTCTGCCGATATTATATAACGGTATTTTTCCAAGTATCCGCGGAGCCTTATTGATAAATGCATGGATAACAGAAAGTGTAATACTGCTCCAAATTTTACCCTATGTAAGAGATAAGGAAAAAATACGGTTGTATACTAATATTTCAGTTCTTGTACTGGGAGGTAGCCTGCTGGCAGGTGTTCTGACAATTTCAGTTCTTGGTGTAACAGTTACAGAAAGAATGCTTTTCCCGGCGTTGCAGTACATAAAAATTGCATCTATAGGACCCCAGATAACCAATCTTGATTTAAGTATAATGGTGGTCTGGATTTCCGGCATATTCATCAAAATTTCTACAACATACTATGCTGGAGTACTTTCAATCTCACAAATCTTTGGGCTGAAAACCTATAAAAATATGATAATCCCGTTCGGGCTGCTTATAATAGCGTTTTCCATATACACTTATAAAAATGTTTCAGACCTGATACATGACTTACACTACATCTTTCCTTTTTTAATGCTTCTGGTAGCCTTTGTGATCCCATCCATACTGCTTGCTGTATCATTTATCAGAAAACCACCGTTAGGGGACGAGAAGCAGCAAGCCGACAATGTATCAAACCAAAACTCTGCCAGGAAGGATGCATAAATGGAATATAAATTTTTTTATGGATCGATTATAGCCGTATGGATAATACTTTTTGTAGCCTTGGCCTTCCGGCCGTTGAGGTTAAGGAATGCACTGGTTGCCGTGGCAGGGGTAGGTTATTCACTTCTTTTTGATGCAACCTTAGGGGAGTATCTCGGCCTTTATTATTATATCAAGCCCTCCGCTTCGATTTTATATATAATATTATCAGCTGTGGCGCTTTATCCGGTAATAGAGGTAATATTCACACTGTTTCTTCCGGAAAAAACCATGCCCATACTTATATATACCACAGTGTGGCTGCTTCTAATGCTGGCTCATGAAATTGCAAGTCTAATGACAAAAACAATAGTGTTTACCGGTTGGAAAGTGTTCCCCTGGTCGATTCTTGCCTATATAACTACCTTCACCTGGATTAATGTATTCTATGGCTACCTAAAGAAAAGAGGCCTATAATACATATAAGCCTCACCTGTTAGATTTTCTCAGTATAAGCTTGCTCGCCAGAGCACCATATTTTCCAATATTGAAGTTTGTTGAATACAACAACTGCCTTACTCCCGGCAATCCTACTCCGGTAACAACCATATCATAGGTTGGATTGTCAAGCTTGTTGAACATTTTTCTGACCTGTCTCATCTGGAGGTTCCTATCCATTATTTTTTTTATTTGCTTTTCAAAATCCAGTCCCAGAACAATGGTCCGGGCGGCTGCTGCGGCCATGGTTGCAGCGTTAAGAGACCCAAAACCCAGGAAGGGTTCAATACCTCCCCCGGCATTTCCTATGAATATAAGGTTCCCCAGCACATGGGGATAAACATAACCGCTTTTATGCTCCAGTGTAAATTCTTCCACAATTGGATTCTTTATATTTTCACCGTAAAGGAAAAGCTCCCAATACCTGTCTATCTCCTTCTCATTCACATCGGTAGTTATGATGACTATTGCAGCTCTTTCCTTATCAAATGGGGCCATGTAGGCATAACCATCCTTGAAGTAGTCCTTGTTCACCCACATTACTAGCCTGTTCGGGTCGAAGTCTCCCAGTATTACTGCTCCTCTTACATAAGTTTTAAGCCATTCCTGCCACAAGCCCAACTCTTCTGCATAGGAAGAATTGCCGTTAGCTACAACTACATAGTCAAATTCCTTTGACAAGGTCTCATAATCCCCAACTTCGCTGAGGTAAACTTTTGTATGCTTCAGCTTGTCGTATATCTGGAGCTTTATTGAATCTGCATCCTTTGAATATTTGAAGAAATAGCCGTAAAACCCTCTTATTGTCGTTCTCTTATTTGGAGCAATGTGTTCAAGTACATTTATAGTCCTTAACGGATGAATATCAATATTCAAATCCTTCTTAAGGAATTTAATAATGTCAGGTACCGGCCTGTGAGAGATATTCAGAACTGCTGCAACATGGTTAATCTGTTCTCCTATGAAGCTGTTTTTTTCAAAAATAACAGGCTTCACCCCCAATCTTTCAAGTTCATGGGCACAGTAAAGCCCCGCTAGCCCTGCTCCGATTATTGCAACTTTCATTATTCGGATCCCCCGTATTTTTTTAGAATCTTAAACCAGATATAGACAAGAACACTTATTGCTACCGTATAAAAAGTATAAAGCACCATGCTCATAGTAACCCTTCTTTACTGTTGCAACTGTTATAGAATACAAAAGTCCTCCCATCAAAATTTGGACTTCTTAGGTATTATTTTAGCTATCAATCCAGTAGTACCTTTATTCCTTTCTATTTTTTGCTGTATCTTTATGATATCCCTCATCTCATCATCCCTGAGCTGGGTAAAAACCTGCCGCACCTCAGGATTTCTCACATTTATCAGGTTTTCATTGTAAGAAACCTGGTTCATCGCTCTATACTGGAGCAAATCCTTAAGAATATCCAGATCTTCCATAGGCACACCTCTTTACTGTATCTTCAGCTTTATCATTTTGTCTTTCATCACTCTAACATGCTCCTCTGAGGTTTTTTTAAATTCCTTTATAATCTCTTTGAGTTCCTTGTTCTTGATCAGTGAGTAATAGTCCTCATATTTTTTTAAGAGCAGCTCTTCTTTATCCAGGGAATTCCTGAAAACAATACTCAGCATATATTCCTGCGAAAATTCCTCCACAATATCCCTCCTTTGGAATCATATTGTACATTAGGGACGGATGCATATTATTACATAAAATACACACAAATATTTTTAGCAGCTTTACAGATATTATTCTTGAATGGTTTGAAAATACTAACCCCCAGAGGTGAACAGTATGAAAGCAGCAATTATCGGTGCAGGAGTATCCGGTCTGTCCTGTGCCATAGAACTTGAAAGACACGGCATAAAGCCGGTTATTTTTGAGAAAAGGAGTCATGTCAGTGAAGCACTTATGTATTCTGCCATATGGCCGAGAATTATAAACAGACCTATACAGGACCCAATAAAATATATAAACAGGGAGTATGGAATCCAATTGACACCTTTAAGCAATATAAAGAGAATGGTCCTGTTTTCCCCGAATAAAAGTGCCGTACAAAGGGGAAGCCTCGGATATATTTTTAAGAGGGGGGCAGAAAGCTATTCTCTTGAAAATCAGTTAATAAAATATTTAAATACCCATGTAACTTTTAATAAATATATAGAAATCGAAGATATAAAGGATGATTATGATTATATAATTGTTGCCAGCGCTACCAGCCTGATTCCAAAAAAGCTTGGTGTATGGACTGATACCTTTAATGCCGTTGCCAGAGTTGCAACAGTTTTGGGAGATTTTGTGCCTTCTGAGGTTATTATGTGGATGAATACCAAATATGCCAAGAACGCTTTCTGCTATCTTGTGCCGAACAGCACCAAAGAAGCATCCCTTGTCCAGATAGTGAACGGAATAACAAGCTATGAGATGGATTACTACTGGAAGGAGTTCCTTTTCACAGAGAACATAGATTATAATATATCTTTAGTTATAGACACCGAGCATGACAATGGCCTTACGATACCTATGCAATTAGAAAATATATTATTTGTAGGAAATGCCGGCGGCTTTACAAATGACCTCCTCGGCTGCGGCGGGCTAAATGCAATAGAAAGCGGCATGCTGGCCGCAAGGGCGATTATATACGGAAAGGATTATAATGCGCTTGTTGAGCCGATATTCAAGGATATACTACAACTCCACGAGTACCGCAGAACAATGAATGCCTTTGACAACCTTGAGTTTGACAGGTTTATTGCAATATTAGGAATTCCTGTATTAAAGAATACAATATATAATAACCCTTTCTTCAGAATCACAAAATCAGCGATCTATGCAAAATTCTACAACATGCTGGCCGGCGGCAGGAGAACCTCTGTAAAGTAATCGTCACTCATGACCTGCGCCAAAGAAATAGTGGGAAATGGGATCAAAAATAATCATTATCAGTTTGTTTGGATTTGGCAATTTCCAATCAAATATTATCGCATTGCTGTACACAAGGGCGGTAAGCATAATAACAAGGTACAAAGTTAACTCCTTCTTGTCCTTTTGCTTTAGTAGTGCTTTCATTCCGATAACCCCAAGCACTACGTATCCCACAGTCATTAAAATTGCCAAAGTATCACCCTCCTACTTCTACTCCTTTGCCTTAATGCCGTTTTGTGTCTCTCCCATTCTCTTAAGTGTTACTTTTACCGAATAGCTGACCTCTACTTCAGGGTACAGTTCTTCCCATTGGTCTTTTACTGTCCTCCATACTGCCGGTTTTTTCTTGAATAAGGTATTACCAAAGCCGAAGATATCCGATTTGTATTCCTTCTGTGCCTTTTTTACAGCAGCTTCCATTTCCTTTTTGATTGATTCTGCAAGCGCCTTTTCTGCTTTCTTTATCGTAGCTGTACTATTCAGATCAATACTTTCTTCACTCTCAGTAAGCCTGCATTTTGCTTCCACCTTCACCTTGAAAGTAATCTTATCTCCGGAAACCTCAGGTTCAATGCTGCTTTTGGAGCCGATGGATTCTGCCGACAATATTCCTTTCCCTTCATAGTTAACTATTGAAAGAGTACCGATTTTAGTCTTGCCTACAACCCATAGAAAGCCTCTTGTTTCAATATCGCTAAGGAAGCCTACCAAGCTACTGCCCTTAAAAACCGTACTCCCCTCCAAAAACATTACCTTCTGGGTTCCAAAGGGCTTGTCAAACTGCATGTATTTTTCCCTGTTTGTTGAAAATGTAACCATATTTTCATCAATAAAGCCTACATGCCCTGCCACGCTCCCCGTATATTCCGCCGAGTATGCTTCCAGAAACTCCCTGAGATCCGGTATATAGCTTTTTGACCACTTCTTGGAACTCAATATGCCGCCTTCAAGTTCACTGTAAAGACTGCTTTCAATATCCGCAGGTAATGCCAGGATGTCAGCAGCAAGGCCTTTGCTGACAAGAATTTTAATATTTAGCCTTGTCTCCCTGTTCCTTAGCAGGTAGTCGATAATACTATCAATCCCGTGCCGTGCGGCCTCCTCTCCTATAATCACTATGTCGTCCTGCACCCATGTAAGGTTTTTTGTAGCAGTTTTACGAAGGTTCTTACTGGCATCCATCGGGCTTTCACCTATAGCGCTGCCTATCCAGGTATTCGATCTGTCAGGCTGCTGCATAGCCCCGCCCCCAGCAGGCACTGCAGCCAGCACAGTCATCTGGTACTTATGCCCCTCCAGCAGGTCAATACCAGTTGTTACAACAATACCGGTATTTGTGAGTTCCTCCTGCCCCCAGCAGCCGCTGGAAACAGCAAGTATAAGCATTAATATATTCAGCAATATAAACCTTTTGATCAAGAGCCTATATTTTAATATTTTCAATAGAAATCACCGTTTTTCAGTTTTTTTGTATATCGGTTTATTTTTTAACTTCCTTAACTCTATCGCTTTCCATATATGAGGGCTTGTTCCTGAGCGCCCATGAAGGTAATTTGATGAAAGTCTCCTTAAGCCCTTTGGGCTGCAACGGAGATATGGGCGATAGGTACGGGACCCCGAAGCTGCGCAGCGATACAAGGTGTACCAGCAGGAGCAATCCGCCCATAATGAGGCCGAAAATTCCTGACGTAGAAGCAAGCACCATCATCGGAAACCTCATTACGCTTATCTGTCTGGCTGAGTTAATCTTCGGTATGAGGAAGGATGACAATCCTGTTACAGCTACCACTATAATCATTAATGGTGATACCAAGCCTGCCTGTACTGATATTTGGCCTATTACAAGGGCTCCCACTATGCTTAGCGCCTGGCTTATGCTGCCCGGAAGCCTGATTGCCACTTCCCTTATTATTTCAAAGGTCAATTCCAGCAGGAAGGCTTCAACCAGCGCGGGAAAAGGAACATTTGCCCGGGCTGTCACTACTGATAAGAGAAGGTGTGGGGGCAGCATCTCAGGGTGAAAGGTAGTTATTGCTATGTACAGGGAAGGCGCTCCCAAAGCTATGAAAAAGGCCGCATACCTCATTATCTTTGCCATGGTTACAAAATAGTATCTGTTGTAATAATCCTCTGCTGATGTAAATAGATAAGGGAAGGTAGTAGGAGCAATTATTGCAAAAGGAGTACCATCCACAAGTATGACAAACCTGCCTTCAGCCAAAGCCGCTGTACATACATCAGGCCTTTCAGTGACATCCATCTGAGGGAAGGGCGATAGTGAATCATCTTCAATGAAATCCTGTATCTGCCCGCTGTCCAGGATTAAATCAATATTGACAGAGTTTAATCTCCTTCTCGCCTCTTCTATAACGCCTTCATCAGCAATACCCTTGACATAAGCTAATATAACATTTGTCCTGCTCTGTTTTCCAATTTCAAACTTTTCTGTTTTCAACCCGGAGATTTTGAGCCTTCTTCTGATCATTGTCACATTAGTACCTACATCCTCAATAAATGCTTCCTGAGGTCCCCTAAGCACCGACTCAATCTTTGCTTCGCTAATGCTTCTGGTTTTTAAACCACCGGCGCTTATCGAGATTGCTTTTTCACAGCCCTCTATAAAAAGTATGCAGTATGCATCAAGTATCCGCTTCACTGCATCTTTCAGCAGATATACCTCTGAAAAGTCACTTACCGAGAGTATCACATTCTCCAATACTTTAACCGTTTCCCCGGTATTTTCCGTTATATCCTTGCAGTCGTAATCCTGGAGGGATATCAGCGGATTTATTATACTCCTGCTTACTATCTCCTTATTAACCATTCCATTCATATATACAGCAAAGCATTTTCTCCCGCATGAACCCAGCGGAAAGCCTCTGAAGGCAATATCACAGCAGCTGCTGAACACTTCTTTCAGAAAACTCATATTATATTCCAGGCTTTGTGACACCCTTATATCCTCTAAAGCTCCATCAACCGTTATTTGGATACTTGCAGCCTTAGCCTGCTGGTTCTTGCTGCTGCCTATTTTTATTCCCGGGTTTTTGTCCAGCTTTACAGGAGCCTTGGTCAATTTGTATTTTTTCATATGTGGCAATGACCCCCTGAATTATACAGGATTATAGCCTCTATTTACACATTTGTATTATTTGCTTTGCCTTTCAATTTATTCCTTAAATAAAAAAAGACAGCCGCCACGGCAATAAATGCCGCCTGCTGTCTAAAGGTACATACCAGAATTACTTATAGCAACTTGTGGAATATTATGTCATCTATATAATCTTTTGTTTGCTCATCAAAATGATGCCTGTATACAACTCCCGATACAGTAAAGCCCAACCGGAGCGCAAGACTGATCGACGGAATGTTGTCACTATAGATATAAAGCCTTGCAAGGGACACCCCATCCTTCCTCATATCCTCAAGGCCTGAGAGGACAAGCTCTTTTGAAATACCCTTGCTCCTGTAATCCGGATGAGTTGCCACTGATAGGACTGCGGAATGCCTTGTACCTGAATCATTGCCTCTTATAGCTCTCATAGCAGACAATACCCCATCTCCATTTTCTGCAATGTAGAGAAAAATACTGTCGTTTCCAAGCCATTTCTTCAGTTCACGTTTATCCGGAATTTCCACAAAGGATACCCCGGCATTTTCTTCCTTGAGAAGCTCAAAAAGCTCCCAGACCTTGTCAACATCGCTTAAATGCATTGGCCTATATACTATCTCCATAATCCTTCACCTCTTACTAAATGGTATTTATTTACTTATATACTATATTTTACACAAATTTATGAGTATATTCAATAACTCAGGATCCTTGGGACAAGCAGCACCCAGCTATAAATGACTGCCATATATAAAATAAAGACGGAGAATAAATCCTCCGCCTTCTGCTTCATATGGTTATTTTGCTACTGCGCCTTCAGAATACTTGTTACCTGCATTCCACAGCATATATTCCGTTACACCGTTTTTCTCCAGCGCCCTTATCTGATCCTCAACCTGCTTGTCCGAATATTTGATATGCCCCTTCACCCAGGTCGCGGTAAAATCTTGTATCCATGGCCTTATTGTAGCCGGGGTTTTTATATTCTTGTTCCTCGCTACAGAATCCTTTGATGAGTTGTAGACAGTCTCATAAGGATATGCATCCGGCACCGACAGTCCATAGGTACCATTAGCATAATGGCTTGGATACATCATTGGGCTTACATAGTCAACTACATTGCTTATAGCTTCCCAGTATTGTCCCAGCGACATATCGTCCTCTACCGACCCTACAAGGCCGTATATATCTGCAGCTATATAGACATTAAACGGCGAGAGCTGTTCCCTTGCATACTTCAGATAGTTCTGAATCGCTTCGGGTTTTGTTTCATTTGTTGTATTTCTATAATCCAAAGTCTTATCAAGCTTTCCTCCGTTTGAAGCCGGGAATCTTACATAGTCGAACTGTATTTCATTAAACCCTGCTTGAGCAGCTTCCTTGGCCACTGCCAGATTATACTCCCATAACGTCCTATCATAAGCTGATGCCCATGTGAGTCCATCACTGTTTTTAAAGGGCTTCCCTGTTTCTTTATATATTATCGCCTTTTCTGGATGCTGCCTTGAATATGTTGGATCCTTGAAGGATACTATTCTTGCAACTGCATATATATTGTTGTCCTTCAGCTTTTTTATAAGTGCCGCTATGTCCTTGACCGGGGCTTTCTTATTAGCTTCAGGGCTGTATTTTTCTGCTGCCTTTGTAGGGAAAAGCATGGTTCCGTTATCATCCTTGACATCTATTACAAAGGTATTAATCTTTGTCCTTTTGGTCATTTCAATAAGCTTGTCCAAACGATCATTTGAAGCTGAGTATATGGTAAGGTATATGCCCCTTGCCTGTACTCTCGGGTTACCAGGGTATTCCTGGTTTTTTGCCTGTGGTGTAAAATCTAACTTTTTCAGGCTTTCTCCCAAAAGCTCCGTTCTGTCCTTAACGGTATACTCAGCTGCAACCCAGCCTTCTACCTTTCCATTAGCTCCTTCATAGCTGATTTCATACCATGAGCTGCCTTTATCATCCTTCTTTTCTTCCATAATCCTGACCGCAGCACCTTTAACCAGGCTGTCCACCGACTTGCTGTCTGCCTTCGCTTCCTCCCTTATCTTAAGCTTGCTGGCTTTTATATACACAAGTCCCTCATCCTTGCTTTGTTCAACGGGACTTGGTGTAGGAGCAGCGCTGACTTCAGGGGTAGGAGTTGGACTTGCCTGTTCTGTAGGAGCAAGTACCGGGTTTGTAACCACTGCCGGTGCAGCCTGATTGTACATACAACTTACAGCAAATATTAGTACGAATAATAGTGTGATTGTTACAGCAATGAGTTTCTTCTTTTTCATAGGGCACCTCGCAATTTTTCTAGAATTTAACCGGTACATATTATGTTTACATTGCAGTTAAAATAACCCTGCTTTACATATTAATTATAACATGAAATTTGACGATTTTTGTTGCATTATTGTTGCAATTTAACATGTAAATTGATACATTTTATCGAATACATGGTAATTTACCCATAAATAAAGACGGCTGCGATTGCAGTCGTCTACGCTTTGTCATCCATTATTCTCACGTGGTATTTACCGACCTCCATAAGGAACCTGTCTTTAAGCGCATCGCCATCTTCTACAAAAGATACGGGAATCTTCTTTGCCCTATTGAAATTCACATCAAAATCTATATTTTCATTTTCCTTTGAAGCCAGTCTCACAACTTCATCAAATGGAAGTCTTGGTCTTATTCCTTTTACGGTATACCCACCCTTGTACCGCTCTTTAACAAAGGCATAAATTAAGTAACTCCCTTCTTCTAAGCAGTGAACGGCACACAGAGCAACATCCTCAAACTTTACCGTCAATCTGCTTAAAGGCCTTACTACTACGAGCTTCTTGTCGTCTATGGTAATCTTCAGTATAATACCGCTGTATGTAAGTGGAACAAAAGCCAGCAGCAGTACTATAAAGAAATACGTAAAAAAGCCTTTGGGTATTAAAAAGTATATTACAAGCACCATCAAAATTATTATTCCCAAAACTATCGAGGGACCCCGTACAGCATCCTTTCTTCCCTTGTACTCCGTCATGGTTTTCTCCTCCTCAGCCATTTCCGTTACTTCAGTAGCCTACCCTATCATAAGCTTTACCATTATTTTTATTATAAAGAATTGTATATATTTAGGCAATGCTTATTATTCATACATGTTCTTATATGAAATGATTATTATCAGCAAGTTTTGTGATTTATATCACATCCATATGAAATAATTTGTAGTAAAATTCATCTATTAGATAAAATGCTACATAAAATAGAGGAGGGAATAAAATGTTTTGCAATCAATGTGAACAAACGCCCAATGGCGGTTGCACAAAAATGGGTGTATGCGGTAAGAATGAGGATATAGCTGCATTACAGGATACTATAATATTCGGTCTGAAGGGTATAGCTGCTTATGCTACCCATGCAAGGGAGATGGGATATACTGACCCTGAGGTAGATGCAATTACACATGAAGCACTTTACATGACACTTACAAACTCAAATTTTAATCTCAACGAGCACATCAGTATGGCTCTCAAGGTTGGTTCCGCAACTGTAAAAATTATGGACCTTCTGGACAGAACTCATACTTCAAAATTGGGAGTACCCACACCAGTAAAGGTCTCACAGGATAAAATCGAAGGTCACTGCATTCTTGTAACCGGGCATAATCTTTATGCTTTGGAAGAACTGCTGAAACAAACAACAGGTAAGGGAGTAAATGTGTATACACATTCTGAAATGCTTCCTGCCCATGGATACCCGGAGCTTAAAAGATACCGTCACCTTAAGGGTAATGTGGGTAAAGCCTGGTATGACCAGAGGAAGCTTTTTGAAGACTTTCCGGGAGCTATACTGGGAACAACAAACTGTCTTATGCCTATTAAGGGCTCATATTCTCACAGATTTTTCTCATATGGCACAGCCGGACTTGAAGGAGCCCAGAAGATAGAAAACAACGATTTTTCACCGATTATAGAAAAAGCACTTTCATTACAGGCAGTAAATATTGAATCGGAAAAAACACTGACCACAGGCTTTCATCATAATACCGTATTGTCCATAGCACCGGAAATCATTGAAGCGGTTAAATCCGGCAAAATCAGAAGATTCTTCGTGATAGCAGGCTGTGATGCACCGACAAAGGGCAGAGATTATTACAGGGAGCTTGCATTATCCCTTCCTTCAGACTGTGTGCTGCTCACTACCTCCTGCGGTAAGTTCAGGTTTAATGACCATGACTTCGGTACAGTACCGGGAACAAGCATCCCCAGGTATATTGATTTAGGCCAGTGCAACAACTCGGGGTCCGCAGTAAAAATTGCTCTTGCCCTTGCAGAAGCCTTCAACTGCTCGGTAAATGACCTGCCTTTGAGCATAGTGCTTTCATGGTTTGAGCAAAAGGCTGTAGCAATACTCCTTGGACTCCTGCATCTTGGTGTAAAGAATATCCATATTGGACCGAAGGCTCCGGAATGGTTCACTTCGAATGTAGTTGAAGTGCTGCAGAAGAACTTTAACCTGCAGCTCATAAGCGGAGATGCAAAGGCAGACCTCGAAAAGATGCTCAGCGGGAAGTAAACAAAAAGGCCGCGGTTACCGTGTAACTGTGGCCCTTTTTTCACCTTTTTTCTTCACTACCTTAAGCCTGAAGAAGTCCTCCCTTTCTCTTTCCTCCAGGACTTCAATTATCTTTCCGACTATTTCCTTATACTTCGGAATTTGTATGTTTTGAAGGGCATTTGTCCTTTTTTGCGTTCTCTTGACTTCCATTGCCAGTTTGTAAACTGAGTCCTCTATCTCTGAAAGCTCATATAGAAGCAGTTTAACCTCATGGAATTTTTGAAAGGCAACATCAAGAGCCGTATTTGTATGATAAAAGCTGTAAAAATGGGGCAAGTCCTCAGGATTATATTTGATTTCAGGAATTTCTACCCCCATTATACTTTTGGTAAGCACATCATAACCTGACGCCTCAGGAATAGACTGCGCTATCTCGTTTACGCTGCTTATGCCCATAGTAATATTTGCCGTCTGCAGAGCCTCATACGCTTCCCGGAAAACCGTCTCAACCTTTTCCTGCACTTTTTCAGCTCTCTCAATGAAACTCATCATGGACATTATCAGAACATTTCTTTTCTTATCCAACAGCTCAAAGCCTTTCAGCGAAAGCTCCAGAGAGTTCTGCGCAGCCATCAGACTGGTTTTTGTATAAGTGACTTCCTGCATAAGTATTACCCCTTGTTATAATATTTATCTACAAATTCAGGCTTGATTCTGTCCAGTTCTTCTCTTGGAAGCAAGGCCAAAAGTCCCCACATTATGTTCAAGGTTTCCAGCATACTCCTGTTTCCCTCAAAGCCCTGGTTTATAAATTTCTGTTCGAACTGCCTTCCGAATTCCATATATTTTTTGTCCATGTCTGAAATATCGTCTTCTCCTATTACCTGGGCCAGAGATCTTACGTCCTGCACATGGGAATATGCCGAAAACACCTGATTTGAGAGGTCGGGATGATCTTCCCTT
This sequence comes from Caulobacteraceae bacterium, assembly GCA_050261415.1. Lineage (GTDB taxonomy): Bacteria > Bacillota > Clostridia > Lutisporales > Lutisporaceae > JBLNDG01. Next base: position 12,875 of record JBLNDG010000206.1, read on the forward strand.
GTGTAGCCCTCCCCAATGCTTTCCTTCATCAATCTTGAAAGAGAAGGCAGCACATTCACCGGAGGGTATATGTCCCTCTGGGTAAGCTCCCTTGAAAGCAGTATCTGTCCCTCTGTTATAAATCCTGTAAGGTCCGGAACCGGATGTGTTATATCATCATTCGGCATTGTAAGTATAGGAATCTGGGTTATACTGCCCTTGGAATTCTTAATCATGCCGGCACGCTCGTACAAGCTTGCCAAATCCGAATACAGATATCCCGGATAGCCCTTTCTTGACGGCACTTCCTCCCTTGATGCAGAGAGCTCACGCAGCGCCTCGCTGTAGTTTGTCATATTCGTCATTATTACAAGAATATGCATATCATGCTCAAAAGCCAGATGTTCAGCTGCAGTAAGGGCGCATCTCGGAGTCGTAATTCTTTCAACAATCGGATCGTCTGCAAGGTTCAGATACATAACAACCCTGTTTAGAACCCCGGAAAGCTCGAAATGCTTTCTGAAAAAATCAGCCTCATCGTGCTTTATTCCCATTGCAGCAAACACTATTGCAAAATTACCCTCTTCATCCCCGGAAATTCTCGCCTGGCTTACTATTTGTGCCGCAAGCTCATTGTGAGGCAGTCCGTCTCCTGAAAAAATGGGAAGCTTTTGCCCCCTTACCAGGGTGGTAAGTCCGTCTATGGAAGAAATCCCCGTCTCTATATAATTTCTTGGATACCTTCTTCCTACCGGATTTATCGGCCGCCCGTTGATATCATATTTCTTTTCGGCATAAAACCCGGCACCGTCTATCGGATCACCAATACCATTGAATACTCTGCCCAAAATGTCCTTGGATAATGGAATCTCCATCGGTTTTCCCGTAAACGCAACACTGGTATTATTGAGTGAAATACCGGAGGTGCCTTCAAACACCTGTATAATCACCCTATCCCCGTCTATCTGGACTACCTTTCCCTTTTTGTGCCCTTCTCCCTTGACTTCTATATCAACAACTTCTCCAAAAACAGCCTCCCGGACTTCACTAAGTATGATCAGAGGCCCTTCTACCTTATCCAGCTTCAAATACTTAAACTTCATGCGTTGTGCACCTCTTTACCGTACATATTCTCAAGGGACTCGTAGAAGGTATCTATTTCCTTGATAAGCTCATCGAACATCTCCAACTTGTCTTCCGGTACATTGTACTTCATAGTTGTAATCTTATAGAACAGCTCATCATTTTTCACCTTTGAAATGGGTGCTCCCTTTTTCACGCATTTCAGGCAGTCATCATAAAGTTTGTCGATTACTTGAAGCATTTTGAACTGTTTTTTCAAGGATACATGTGCGTCATTCTCGTGATATGCATTCTGCTGTAAGTATCCGATCTTTATAACCCTGGAAGTCTCAAGAATCAGCCGCTGGTCATCCGGCAAGATATCCTCGCCCACCAGCTTGACAATCTCCATGAGCTTATCTTCTTCCTGCAAAATTCTAAGCATCTTGGCTCTAAGCTCCATCATATCAGGCGAAACATTCTCCTCATACCAATCCGTCAGATCTGTTATATACCCACTGTATGACCTTAACCAGTTTATGGCCGGATAGTGCCTTGCATAGGCCAAAGACTTATCCAGGGCAAGGAATGTGCTGACCACCCTCCTTGTATTCTGGGTAACCGGCTCCGAAAAATCTCCGCCGGCAGGTGAAACTGCACCTATTATAGTAATGGACCCGCTTCTGTCTCCGAGAGCTTCAATATCACCGGCCCTCTCATAAAACTGTGCCAGTCTCGACGGCAAATATGCGGGATACCCTTCCTCGGCAGGCATCTCTTCAAGTCTGCCTGATATTTCTCTCAATGCTTCAGCCCATCTCGAAGTGGAATCTGCCATTATTGCAATATTATAGCCCATATCCCTGAAATACTCGGCAATCGTTATACCTGTATAAATTGAAGCTTCACGGGCAGCCACGGGCATATTTGATGTATTGGCTATAAGCACTGTTCTTTCCATAATGGATTTGCCGCTCCTGGGGTCTACTATCTTAGGAAATTCCTCAAGAACTTCCGTCATCTCATTGCCTCTTTCTCCTACACCTATGTAAACGATAATATCAGCATCGCTCCACTTGGCCAGCTGGTGCTGGGTTATTGTCTTTCCCGTCCCGAACCCCCCCGGGATTGCAGCAGTACCGCCCTTTGCCAATGGGAAAAAAGTATCAATTACTCTTTGTCCGGTTACAAGAGGTTTGGCGATAGGGTTTCGGAATTTCACCGGCCTTGAGCGCCTTACCGGCCAGAGTTGATACATTTTAAGGTCGTAGGAGCCCTTTTCCGATTCAAGTTTCACCAGTACATGCTCGATATTATAGCTCCCGTTCTTTTCAACAAAGGTAACACGCCCGGATACTTCAGGCGGAACTAACAACCTATGCTCCACCAATGTAGTCTCCTGGACCTTTCCATAAATCTGACCGCTCTCCAGCATGTCTCCCTCTTTGACTAACAGTTCCACATCCCATAGCTTTTTCTCATCAATTGAAACCAGCCCTACACCTTCCGGTATAAAAGCTGTTCCCGTGTTGAACATTTCCGAAAGGGGGCGTTCAATACCGTCAAATATATTGCTTATTATTCCGGGGCCTAGTTTTACAGACAGAGGATCCCCGGTTGAGATTATCTCTTCTCCTCGAGTGAGCCCGGTCGTCTCTTCGTATACTTGTATAGTGACGATTTGTTGCTCAACGGAAATTACTTCCCCTATTAACCTTTTACGGCCTACGAGAACCATTTCACGCATTTTCAACTTTTCTGCATTTTCCGCCCTTACGACAGGACCGTTTATATAAGTTATAGTACCGGCAATATTATTCATTAAAACGTCACCTCATCAAGCCTATGGGATATATTGCTTCCTATAAGCTCCCGATTTTCTTCAATCAAGGATCTTAACGTATAGTCCACTTGCATTAGTTGTTTGTCATCCTCGGCATAAAAGCCTCCGATTATACTTTTCCCGGCTTCTTCCAATGCATATTTGTCTTTGCCCCTGAGTTTTGTTATTGTATCATTGATAAATTCACCGTAGCGCTCCAAATCTTTTTTTGTAAAGAAGTAATGTATTGTTTGGGACTGCTTCATAAAATCTGTTGCCTTGCGCAGGTTATCCGCCACATACTTTCTGTAACTGTCGCTATTTGTGAAGTTAATTGCCTCTGCCTTAAGCAGTTCAATCATTCCACTTATAAACTCCTGCCTCTGCGAAAGAACTCTATGATATTGTTCAGCCTGTACTTTTGATATAAGCTGCTTTTTCTCTTTCTCCGCCTTTTTAGCAGCTTCTTCAACAATCGTATTTTTTTTCTGCTCTGCTTCCTTCAAAAGCTCGTTCTTTTCCTCTTCAAATTTTTCAGAAAGCTTCTGTTTCTTATCGGAGGAATTACTTTCAATATCACTGAAAATCATCTTTCTAAAAAGTTCAATTTTATCTTCTATTGACACAGACATTGTATATCACCTCAAATCTTCAGGCCGATGGACTGTTTGATATAGTTCGTTATATAATCACTTGGACGCCTCTCCCCATGTCTATCCGGTATAATGGTCACAATCGGTTTGTTTCTGTCGAGCCTAATATCCTTAATTTCTTCAGATACTCTCTCAGCCAGCAGCTCTGTGATTAGGAGTATCCCTATCTCCTTGTTACCTAAAGCTTTATCTAGTGCCTCCAGAACCTCCTGCCTTTCATGGGCCAATACGCCCTGTATCCCGGCAAGCCGCATTCCCGTTAGTGTATCTACATTATCGCTTATAAGAAAGAATTTCATAAATCCTCCCTTTATAACTGTCCTAGGATTATTATTGATATGATAAGCCCATATATTGCAATACCTTCAGCCAGGCCTACGAATATAAGGGTTTTACCAAGTATCCGCGGATTTTCAGATACTGCTCCAAGTGCGGAAGAACCTACTGCTCCCACAGCGTACCCCGCCCCTATAGTTGCAAGACCTGTTGATATTCCTGCTGCAATAAAGCCAAGACCTGCATTGGGATTGTTATTTGCAGCGGCATGTACTATGTCCGGTGCCAAAATGAACAGAAACAATGCTATCAAAAACATATAAGAGACTATACTCATTCTAAGAATATTTCTTACCTTTTTCCCATGTGAATTTCCGTTGGAACGGTACAATACAACTCCCAAACCTATAGTGAATAGTACTATTGCAACGGCTATTTCCAATACAATATACATTTTTTTGCCTCCTCATTTTTATTATGTTGATATTTTTTATAGTATATCTTCATTGGCTTTATCGGCATAAGACAGGCTGACCGGCCTGTACTCAACACCATATCCGGAGTAATACTTGCTGAACAATTCATAATACTCCAGCCTGAGGCTCTGGATAAATACAATCAAACCTTCCAGTCCTATTATGATTATATTTCCTATAATCAGGACTATAATACCTCCGACTTCGGAGTTTATCATCTTGGCCATGGTTGCAAAGGCTATATACAAACCTACATGGTTCAGTGCAAAAGCACCTACCCTGATGAAGGATATAATGTTTGATGTTACTGAAAGCAGCGTCTCTATTATCCCGAATCCTGCTTCTATATAATAATCTGCAGGCTTCTCTTCGTAAAGCCTGTGCCCTGTAAGCAGCCCGGCTAAAGGCTGCTTGAACACCATTAATAGAAGCAGCGCAGCCATTAGCCCTACAAGCAGCCCTGTGCTAACGTTTAAAATGCCTGTTGCCTTATCCCATATAGTAAATACAAGAATACCGAAAAATATGAACCCTGCGACTCCTTCCTTACCGAACACCCCTTCTTCAACATTCTTTGAACTATAATGGTTTATGAAGCTGTAAATGTAACCTATTGTGATTAAAATAATTCCTAGTACAACAGCCCCTAAAAGCATCGTATTTATATTTGCCATTGGCCTTATAAGAATGGCCGGTATCACATCTTCCGCCCCGAACAAGCTTCCGTACAGTGTCCCGAATATCGCAGAACTTATGCCCAGGCGTGAGAGTATCCCCCCAAAGCCCCTAATATGAAGCTTGTAATTCGCATATAGTCCTGCGAGAAAAATCACCAGTCCCTGACCTACATCCCCGAACATGGCACCAAAAAGCAACATATAAGATATGGCAAAAAACGGTGTCGGATCCTTCTCTCCGTAGCTCGGTATCCCATACATCGTAACTAATGATTCAAAAGGCCTGATAAGTATATTGTTCTTGATTTTTGTTGGTGGAGCATGGCCTGCTCGCTGTCCCTCCACATCCTCAGATATAAGCAGTATGCTGTCTCCCAATGCTTTTTTGAGGGTATTCTGCAAACTATTCAACTCACTGACAGGTGTAAATCCGAACATAAAAAACATATTCTGTCCGAGTGCGGCTTCAGACTTTACAATCTCAACCTGCTTCTCCAATTCAACCATAACATATGCCCTTTTTATAATTTCCGAATATTCCTCCTTCAGTTCATGAACAGACTTTTTAAGCTCTTCTATTTGCTGCTTTTCCTCCTCAATGTCACTATTAATTTCCCTTATTATCTCTTCTGCGGTTCCGGTATATCCATCCGGGATTTCCAGTTCCCTATAATTCAAAGAAACAAATATTCTTTCTGCATCATCTTTAAGATCTTCCGGTGTAAAAGAAGCAATTATTGCATGTTTCTCTACTGCCGCTACCTGAAATATTACAGACGGTACATTTTCAATATTCAATTCAAGCTTCTTGAAGTTTTCATTTGAAAGCATAAGGAGCTTGAACTTAATAAATCTAAGCTGCCTGAGTACATCAACTGCAAGACCTGTATTCCTAAGATAACCTACATTTTCTATGTGCTGCTGCAGCCGTACTATATTGTCTGATCTCTCTTTAATCTTGTCAAATATATGTTTTACCGTTTCATATGTATTTTTCAGCCGCTCCATCATACCAGCGTAGTTATAGCTTATATCCACACGTCCTAAGTCAATTTCGGCCTTCAGATCAAATAGTTCATGGAAGGATTTCACCATTTCCCCATCCTTGGAAAAATCCCGCCTGCTGTTGTAAGGTCTTAGGGTTGACATCTCCTGAAGCGCCTGCATATGTTCCTCGGAGGCTGACAGGTTTAAATAGTTCGAGTTCAGTTCTGAAAGTGCATTGAGGATGTGAGTACTGCCGTTTAATACTACAAGTCTTGAAACCCGGTCAAAATCCTCCAGTTTTCCTATTACGCTTACTACTTTCATCTTCTCTATTGCCATTGTCACATCCCCCCTTTAAAGCTTTCTTACCAAATATTTATGAGCCTGTTCCAAGGGTATCTTGTATCTTATAGTCTCAATAATTGAAATAATATCCCTAACCTCAAACTCAAGAAGCTTTATATATGAAAAAGGACTTATGATGGAAAGGCTGTAGTTTTTCACCATGGCCTTCAGTTCAAAATAAATATACCTCTCCATTCTTCTTTCCATATATATATCTGTGGTTTCATCTTCCTTGAACATGAAGCCGTACCTTGTCTCATGAACAAGCCGGTAGAATTCTTCAAGACTGTTGGTATAGCATAGCTTCTTGATAAAATCATAGTTTAACCTATAACCTATATTTATCGTATAGTTCAGAAGCTCCTCAGGCATTAGCTTATAAAACTTTTTACCCCTATATATCCACTGTATATTCAAAAGATCGGCTATTACTCCCTGGGCATGTTCCAGGATTTCAATATCCCTCTTGGAAAGCTTACTCCATTCTCTTTGCAATATGCTGTAATAAGCCATGTCCAGTGTCATTTCAAACCGGAAAAGGTTTTCTTTGATATTTTCATCAACCAGGGGAATAAGATACTTGTAAAACTCCGAGCCTTCCAAGGCAAATATGATATCCCTCACATACTTGGCATTGAATATTTTATTCACATCTATTTTTGTATATTTGCCAATAAAAGCGCTGTTCTTAAATTCTCCTGTGTCGCTTCCGTTATAAACAGCCCTTGCGATTACTTTCAATTCCTCTATTTCATATTTTGCATACAGCGTATAAATAAACGTTTTATAGTCTCCGGTGAAATAATGGATAATCTTGTCTACATTTTTGATCATATTCTGCTTTACCAGGTTTTCCAGCATGCCTCTGTGAATATTTTTTACATCAACACTGCTGAAGATAGCGGAGTAAGCTGTCTTTTCCTTTAGATATTGTGCAACATCTGCAACAGACTGCTTCCCTATAAGGTTTTTATAATCCTCATCGTTCAGGAACTCGCCTTCCATTGTCTTTATCTTTGCATTCACTGCAGCAAATCTGGTGACATTATCCATAAGAATTACCTCTCAACACTAAGCAATTGTTTCCATATTTCCCTGGCAGCATCCTCTTTGAATGAATCGAATGCGTTTTGCAGTTTCTTTAGCTTCTGAGTGGTAGAGTCGTCAAGCAATCTTGCCTCATTTCGCGCAGCCCCAATAATTTCATCATGCTTCTTCTTTGCTAGTAAAGAAGCTTCCTGCATGATGTTGTCAAAGCTCCTCAGTCTGTTCCTGTACTGCGTTTCAAGCTCAGCTATTTCCGATTCCCTTTTCTCCTTCAGTTCTACCGCTCTGGAATCCAATTCAATAAGCTTCTTTACATATATATCCATTCTTTTTTCCAATTTATCACCTTCGAATTATATTTGTTTACATATATTAGAAAGATTATGTAACACTTTAAATTAAAAGTCAATTTTCAATAATATCTATAATATGTAAGATTATGGGGTAGAAAGCATTGCAGTTGAAATACACCCTGCATACTTATTATATGGAACTAATGCACATTTTATCAGTATTTAAAAATGCTGCTTCAAATATTAGAAAATCTGATATAACCCCAGCGCAAAAGGTATGAATCCGTTACTGCTTAAAAATTCTATGCATATTGCATTAATTTATGTTAGAATTTAATTATTAGGGCAGATTTGGGGTGATTTTGTGGAAATTTACACAAATGAATACTTTACCCTGATTAAAGAAGATAGTAATCTTTATATTTCTGTTTATCGCCCCGGTTATGATATGATGGATTTCAACAAATTGTTGCTGGACATGCCCACCATACAGCTTCATAACTTTACTAACCTCAAGAATGCTCTTGAAGAACCTTCTGCAATGCGCGTTTATATTGGCAATATAAAGCCAAGAGTTGAGGTTATTTTGCCCTGCGGCGAAATGGAAGCGAAAATAAAGCTTAACATCACTGCCAAGGAGTTTGCTGAAAACAAGGTAGACATTTCTTCAGAAATAATTATGGCTCTTAATGAAGCAGGGATAACAGAGGGCATTGAGGATCTTCTGCAAAAGCCAATATCAGTACAAAGGGAAATTACCGCAGCCAGAGGAGTTAAGCCAAAGGATGGGAAAGATGCTGTCATCAGGTACTATGAGATTCAGGAAAAAAAGCCTATTGTAAAAGAGGATGGCAGTGTAAACCACTATGAGCTGAATCTTATTGATAATGTCAAGAAGGGTGATTGGTTGGGAGAAAAAATTCCTCCCACCGAGGGCAAGCCCGGAAAGACGGTAACAGGAAAGGTCCTCCCTGCAAGAAGAGGTCTCGACTTGGGGCTTAAATATGATAAAAAAACAATAGAAGAATGTGAAGAAGACGGGAAGGTCGTATTAAGGGCTTTAATTGACGGTGCAGTAAAATTTGAAGGCGACAAAATTAGAATAGACAACCATCTCATAATACCTGGGGATGTCGGCTATGAAACAGGAAATATCGTTTTTGACGGATATGTCACTGTTAAGGGCACTATAAAGGACGGATTCTCGGTAGTGGCTAAGAATGATATATCCATTCAAGGCGACATGGGTCTGGGAGTTATAGATAAAATCATCTCAAAAGAAGGCAGTATCTATGTTAAAGGTGGCATTTTCGGAAAAAGTGTCTCTGTAATTGAAGCTAAAAAAAGTGTCTTTGTTAAGTATTGCAATGAATGTAAAATTACAGCCGGAGAGGATATTAACGTAGGCTTCTACGCACTCGACAGCACTCTGAAAGGAAAAAACATAATACTTGACACAAAGTACGGGAAAATAATAGGCGGAAACATAATTGCCGAAATACAAGTAATCACAGGAGTCATAGGCAACAAATCAGAAAAAAAGACATATATCAGTGTTTCAGGCTTTGACCGTATCGCTATCAAGAAAGAATTTGAAAAACTTCTGGAGAAATACAAGGAGATGCTTGTTGAGGTAAATAAGGTTAAACGTCAGATTGAACTATTCGAGAGCAACATACTCGGGTCGGAATACATGAACAACAGTGAGTATAACCAATATGTGAGAAAATATGAAAACATACTTGAAGAGATCCGTATGTTGGATGAATATAGAAAGAGGCTGCAGAAGGTTCTTGAAACCAAAGGTGAAGGGGAAGTAGGAGTATTTAAGGCGGCATATCCTGAAACTTACCTGGAAATCAAGAACATGCAGAAGAGGATAAGTTCTATAGAAAGCGGTTGCTTTTATGTAATGGACAGGGAACTTCACCATCAATGAGGAGCTTAAATAATGATAGATAATAAGAATATCAGTAAACTCTATAGATATGAAGCATTGCTTCAGGCAATAGACTTCTTCACGCAGAAGTTTAATCTTGAACAGCTTTCCCACTATGCTTTTGAGTTTGCAAACAATATACTCTCTTTGAATTCTTCCGCGCTGTTTCTTAAAAACGGCGATTTTTATGAGCTTAAAAAATCGAAGAACTATCAAATACAGAGCTATTCAATTCCTGACAGCCACAAGCTAAAGAGAATAGCTACCTTCCATGGAGATATAATAATTTCCAACTTTGAGAACTTCTTCAGCCCCAATGATATAGGCTGCTTTAACATGAAGTTCGTAATACCTCTGCTTATCCAAAACATGATGTACGGTTTCATCATATCCGACGGCAAAGCCTTGGGTGAGTTTGATGAGGATGACCTTATAATTGCCAGGACTCATATGCGGCTCATGAACAATTCTCTTGAAAACAGCAAGAATTTTTCAGACCTCCAAGAAATAAACAAGCAGCTCGATCAGAAAGTTTTTAACCTGTTTTCTATAAACCAGAGTTCACGAATACTGCTATCTGTTCTTGATATGAGCAAGCTCTATTCTCTATCCACAGATATATTCAGTGAGTTAACCTCAAGCAAAATAACAGCCTTTGGGTTATATGACGAAATAAGGAATAAAATTATCCTTAGAGGTTATAAGAATGTTTTCAGTTCAAAAATGTGTTATAATGAATTCGAATTGGTTGACAAAGTATACCGGGGATACCGGATTGTATTCAATTACCGTAATGACAAGGAAAAATTAGAGAAGATATTTGTAAATTATGCGGATTTTGAGGAACTGGAAGCAGAATATATTATTCTTCTTGTAAAGGACAATATACTGGGGTTTGTTACAATAAGCGCACCTGTCAATGAAAGAAAATATGACCAGTCTCTTTTTGAATTGATAGAATCACTTGCTTCATCAACCTATATATCTTTCAGGAATGCCATACTTTTTGAAGAAGTTAACAGGCAGAAAATAATAATTGAAAACAAGCTGAACGTTTTAACCAAGCTCAATAACCTGATTAAGAACATAAACAGCTGCGGGGACATTGAAGAGCTTTGCAGCCTCACCATAAAAGCTCTCAACATTTCTTTCGGGATAAATAAGGCATTTATTGCTCTTTATGACGGAACAAGATATATTATTAAGGACTATGTCGGCTTTAGCCCAAGCAGCTTAGAACTGGAAACAAACGAAAACCTGGCGGCCTTAAGCACCTCCGGCATGCTTTATAAATATTCAGGGGAATACAGCAGCAATTACCTGCCGGACTGGCTATTGAGAGACGTCAGTGAAACCAACTGTCTGGCGATTGCACCCATCTGTACTGATGAAGCTGTGTTAAGTACTGAAAACCAGATGCTTGGTTACATAATAGTGCTTCATACACCTGAAGCCCTTAAAGAGGAAGAGATACTGCTCATTGATACCATCTCAAGCAGCATCGCTCCTACAATAAACCATATGAACGCTGTTAATAGGGTCAAAAGGGAGTATGTGGTCAACCAGAGTGCAATCTTTCTGAAAGAGCTTGCTTCGAAGTTTGCAAACAGAAAGAATTATTCCATAGATTTCAGCATCTATTATAAGAAAATCCCCCAGGCACCCTTTCAGGATGTTGACCTGGAAATATACAGCAGCTATGAGCATTTCTACTTTGACAACACACTATTTGTTTTAAGTGAAGCAGCAATTGAAGAACCATTGTTTGACGGTCTGATAGAAGGGGAAAACGTAGATGAGGTAGTAGCAAATATTAAAAATATATAAGATAAAAAAGTTCGGGGCTCAAAGGCACGGTTCAAAAGGGAAACATGTTGAACCATACCTAAACCGATACGGAAAGCAAAAAGAGAAGCATTATCTCAAATGATAGTGTCTCTCTTAATATTTTAGACATAAATTCTAGCTGGGAGAGCGTCTGAATGGCATTCAAGAGGTGCATGTCGGAACGCAAAATGGTAGCAAGGATGAAATGCAACCTGTTTTGTGCGTTTGTACTGTTGCCAATTGGGGCGAATTGTATTCGGATACCGTTGTAAATTTCTACCCTGCGCCGTGACCATTGTCAAACTTAGTACTCTGCATGTAGATTCTTTTAACAGGATTAGTGTTTTTTTAAATCAATGATGCCAAAAAAAATTCTGCGTAGGCTTTTGTTGTTCGGGAATACTGCCTTTTGTAACCTTTCGGAACCTGTGATGACCTTCAATGATATTCGTTGTATTTATAAATTTCCTTGCATTACATTTCTTTCATAGATTTCATCCGGCGATAAAACCAGCAGGATGATATCCTTTTCAATACCGTTTCCAGCATCAAAGGAATAATATGCTTTGTAGATACGCCTACGCTCGAAGTCTGCATGTTCCTTTCGATTAAACTGTTTAAATAGTTCCGCAATTTCTTCTGTCACTTCAATGAAAAAGTCGGATTTATAGAACGGGTAGTAATCCCGCAAATTGATTCTTATCATATATGAACCCTCCGTTTTGATTTTTTTAGTAAAGAAAAACCAAAACAGAGGAGGAGAACGGCAGCCGGACGAATACCTTAAAAATACAAAAAAGCCGGGCTTGTCCACTTTCAAAGATTGAATAAAAATGGATGAGTTATTTCGACATACTAAAAGTCGGAAATACAGATATTTTGTCAATAAGAAAACCGCAATTTGCTTGTTGCAAATTGCGGTTTTCCGGGCTGTTGTAAATATATTGTGTTTAAGTATTGTTGAAGGCTGTATTTTTTCCCACAAGTGTGGGAGATACTGATCCATGTCGGAGAAGCCGACATCCGCACAGATAAAGCCTTTATAGTTTTTTACGTCTGCTATTTTAGCTTTTTTATCTTAAACAGAATTTCATTTTTCATTTGTCAGCACCTCACTTACCTAAAATGAAAAACAATGGAGCTGTCGCACTAGCGATTGAAAAATCGCTGGTGCACAGCTCCCTTTTTACATGTTTTACGAAAATTATCAAGGTATTTGTAAATCAAATCCAGATAATCTCTTAAAAAAGGTATACTTTAATAAGCCTATTAAATTTTAGGCCATTTATATAACAAATGCTTTTTACATTTTAAATTTATGCACTTTCTTTTAACTCAAAAAGGTGTGTCCCGGTGCGTCCGGATTGGATTTTATTATGAAGTTTGTTTATATTATGGGCCATCGCCAGCAGAATGCTTTCTGCAAGCACATTCTGTTTTCCTTTGCACAAAAACCTTCGGAATCCCATATTTTCTTTCAGCTCTCCAAAAGCACCTTCTGCCTGTATACTTCGGTTCACTCTAAGTTCACGGCCTTCTTGGCTTACAATTCTTTCAAGTCCTTCTTTTCTGAGCCTATTAAACAACTTTGATGTTTCAAGGCTTTTCACCCGGTCTTCCATTGGAGTTTTGCAGTTGTGGCCTTTGATACAGCTGCTTTTGTATGGACAGTTGCTGCAATCCTCACAGGTATAGATGGTTTTCTCGCTCTCATACCCGGTTGCACTTTTCCTCTTTATTTCCTTGCTTACGGTAAGCTTTTTGTTGTTCCGGCAAATGTAATAATCTCCTGCCTCGTTATATTCCATGTTTTCTATACGGCCAATGTCGTTTTGATATTTTCTTGTTTTTGATATCTCATAATTGGCTGGTTTGATAAAAGAAAGCTGTCCATTTACTTCAAGATAGACATAATTTTCTTCACTCTCATATCCTGCATCAGCAACGATCTTCTCGTATTTGAAAGTCAGATGGCTCTCCATACTTCTTAAAAACGGAATCAGCGTTGTAGTATCTGTTGGCTGTGGCCCAACGGTAAGCCATACGATATATTCCGAGTCCACACCATGCTGTACATTGTAGCCTGCCTTCAGCTGACCGTTTCCCATGGCGTCTTCTTTCATCCTCATAAATGTGGCGTCACAATCTGTTTTGGAATAGCTGTTCCGTTCCCCACAGATATGGATTTTCTGAGCATATTCTTTTAATTTATCCAGATATTTTTCCAGTTTTTCAATAGATTGCTGCAATTTGGTTTTTCTTTTGCCGCATCCCTGTACGAACTCAATCTGTTCTTCCTGCTTTATGGCGTACAGCTTTTTGCGCAGCTTTTTCACATGCTTCATTTTTACCTGATTCTGATATACAAGCTTAATTCCATACAATTCTTCACATTCGGCAACAAGCGCCGCCAGTTTCTGCAGCAGCTTTGCCTGATTTTTTGTGACAGACTTTTTCCAGACAAAAGTATATTTATTCGCACAGGCCTCTATCTTGGTTCCATCAATAAATATGACCTCTCCAGAGATTTCTCCGATATCATAAAGGAACTCTGATAGTTCAGCCATGATCCTTTCTGCACAAGGTGCAAAATGGATGCTTCTGAACCTGGCAAAGGTTGCGTGGTCCGGTACGGGTAAGCCATCAAGAAGGTACATGAAGTTAATATCCCGACGACAAGAAAGTTCCATAGCCCTGGACGCATAATTGTGATTCATGTAAGAGTAGAGTACTATCTTCAGCATCTGACGTGGCGTTGCCTGATTTTCCCGGAATCGGGAATAAGTCGCATACAAATCTTCTAAATCCATCTCCTCTACAAACTGACTTAGCAAGCGCACTGAATCATTATCTGGTATCATACAGTCGATATTTAGTGGAAGTTTTAATTGATAAAATCTTTGATTTACAGTATAATTCTTTTGTAAGTTAATGTTTTTTGTCATACATTAATTTTACCATAAATCCCTTACTTTTCGAAGTTTGGGGTTTATTTGTTTGCAGTAAAAAGGAGCTGTGCACTAATTATTTAGTGC
>JBLNDG010000207.1:0-9010 GCA_050261415.1 Caulobacteraceae bacterium
AAACCTCCATAATCAAAGTAATGGTAAATATTACCACCCACTTCGATTTTGGGGGTGCTGTGAAAAAATCAAGGTAGATTGACACCATATATGGCTAAATCTAGGATAATTTTATTGGAAATTTTAAGGGAAATATTGGTGGATTTTAGGGGTGAGTAAATTAGCTTGCTCCTGAAATAGAGACCTCGAAAGCCATTCGAGTTTTCGAGAAGATTAGTTTTTATAGTAAGGGGTTATTTTTATGAAATACTTCAATGTACCTGCAGACTTTAAAAAGGAAACTATAGACAAGTACTATGAGCTAAATAATACTTATAAGGATTCAAAAGTTTATGAGACTTATGGTCAGATAACCATAGGGAATTTAATTGGATCCGGCAGGGCATACGATCTTATTCCTAAAGTTGATATGGCACAATTGAAGAGCTATATTGAATATTCTCAAGATAGGGGTATAAGCTTCAATTATACACTTAATGCTACGTGTTTAGGGAACAGGGAATTTACTCGTGAAGGAATAGGTGATATTACTGCCTTCCTGGAGGAGCTTTATCATTGTGGTGTGCGTTCGCTGACTATATCGCTGCCTTCGCTAATAGAGTTGGTCAGACGGATGGGATACAACTTTGAAATAAAGGCGTCAACCGTATGTCAAATTATTAACCCGAATAAGGCAATGGCTTATAAAAAGCTCGGCGCTGATAAAATAGTTTTAGATGAGTCAATAAACAGAGACTTTGATACACTTCGGAGAATCAGACAAGCATTTGGAAGCAATGTGGAGGTAATAGTTAATGTCATTTGCCATAAAAATTGTATATACGAGATGTTTCACCACAACCAAACATCCCATGATATTGGCAATGAATCCAAGGCACCCAGCGTAACCTACTATTCACACAGATGTATGATGAAGCGTTGTGAAAATGTCAGTAATATACTTAAGCTTGGATGGATCAGACCTGATGATATAAAATACTATACCGATATCGGGATTCAATATTTCAAACTTCAGGGCAGACAAGCTGTGTTGAATGGTGATCCCCTACGGGCGACAGAGTGTTATTTTCAGGAGTACTATGATGGTAATCTTATGCATCTGTTGGATATGTTTTCGCCGACTAATTCCTTTATTGTTTATGTAGACAATAGGAAACTTGATGGGTTTATTAAACCTTTTTTCGAAAAGCCTGGATTTTGCAAGAACGATTGCTTAAGCTGCGGTTACTGTGATAAATACATAAAGAACTGTATTGACCTTGAGAAAACAAGCGAGATTTTTAACCTTGCAAATGAGTTTTATGAAAAATATGACAGTTATATTAATATGATTAACGATCTAAAAAGAGAAAAGAGCCGGTATGGCATATTACAACAACCTGTTAACAGGCTGCTGGATGATGATTTGAATCTTGATTTCAGCTTTGAAGACGACGATATGCGAGGTGATATTAAGTGAGTGAAGCTACAGCCATATCCGCTGATGAGTTTATAAAAGCCCGTGATTACTGGTTAAGTGTACTATCCGGAGAAATTACTGATGCACATTTGTATTATGATTTTAAATTGACTTCCGGCTTTGGAAATGCCGTATGGAAATTTACTATTGATGGGCATGTTTTGGAAAAGATCTATAGTTTATGCAGAGAGCAAGATTTATTACTATATATTATATTGGTTTCAGTGTTCAAAGTATTGCTATATAAATGCAGTGATCAAAGTGATATTATCGTTGCCTCTCCTCTTTATGCAATGACAGGGGAATATTACGAACACAATGCGTATGTGATACTAAGAGACTTTGTGACCCGGGACATGACATTCAAAGATCTGTTGTCAAGTGTTAAAAAAACTGTTTTAGAAGGATATAAGAATCAATATTACCCCGTTGAAAGAATACTCGATACAAAAGGGATTGATAAGGAATCCGTCCTGCGGTATGTCATTTTACTGGATAATATACATAACAGAGATATTATTGAGGGCTCAGCCAACATATGTCCATCCGATATGGTCCTTTCATTTTCAAATAAGCACAATCGAATAGAGTGCAGTATCAAATACAATACTGCATTGTTTGCAGAAGAAACCATAAAGAGATTGGAAAAATGCTATAATCACATTCTGTGCCAGTCAATTTCCAATATAAATATAAGGCTGGCAGACATTGAAATGCTTAACGAAAAGAGTAGAAATCAAATATTGCTTGATTTCAGTAATATGGATGTTCAATATCAAACGGATAAAACCATAAGTGAACTATTTGACGAGCAAGCTAAAAAATACCCTGATAATATAGCAGTCATTTATGAAGACCAATTACTTACGTACGCAGAATTAAGCGCCAAGGTTGATCAATTAGCCCGATTACTGCAAAAGAAAGGTGTTCGGGCTGATTGTCTTGTTGGTATAATGGTTGAATATTCCATAGAGATGGTAGTTGGCATTTTAGCTGTGCTAAAGGCAGGAGGAGCATACCTGCCTATAGATCCAAGTTACCCTTTGGATAGAATAAGGTATATGATTAGAGATGCTGCAATAGATATTCTTTTGTCTCAAAAAAGCTTGATTTCGAAAGGGATTTCGTTATGTAAGGACTTTATCTCCCTGGATGATGAAAAAGTTTATGAAGATAATAGCACTGCTATAGTCAAATCAAATACTGCCGATAGTTTGGCTTATGTAATTTATACATCCGGATCAACCGGGAAACCAAAAGGGGTGATGATAGAGCAAAAGAGCTTGATAAACTATACAAACTGGAGAATAAAAAGGTATGGCTTGAATCAGGAAGATAGGACATTACAATTGATATCGCTTTCTTTTGACGGGTTTGGGTCGAATTTTTTCTCCAGTCTTTTGTCGGGTGGAGCACTTGTGATTCCTAATGGCCATCGTTGGGGGGATTTTAACTATATTAGTAAACTTATCAGTGAGAAAAAAGTCACAAATATGAGCGTCGTGCCTTCTATGTACAGAGTTCTGCTCGAGTCGACAGGCGAGAATAGTCTTGATACGTTGAGAATGGTTATACTGGCGGGTGAAAGATCAAGTAGCGACCTGATAAAACTCAGCCAGGAGAAAAAACCGGATCTTATAATAGTAAATGAGTATGGTCCGACCGAGACTTGTATAACTTCGACTGCTTTTATTGGGATGTCCCCTGAGGACATTGCAATTATAGGCCGTCCGATAGATAATAACATGGTTTTCATCTTAAATAGCGATAACAATATAATGCCGGTAGGAATAACCGGCGAGCTATGTATATCGGGAATTGGCGTTGCAAGAGGATATCTTAATATGCAAGATGACACGAAGGATAAGTTTGTGCCAAATCCTTTTGTACCCGGAGAGAGAATGTACAGAACCGGTGATCTGGCAAGATGGCTGCCTGATGGCAATATTGAACTACTGGGCAGAAGGGATAACCAAGTAAAGATAAGAGGCTACAGAATTGAACTGGGAGAAATAGAAAAAAAGATACTGGAATATACCATGGTAAAAGAAGCAGTTGTAATAGATAGAGAGGATAAAAATGGCGGAAAGTATTTATGTGCATACATATCATGTGATGAGGGTATGCAGATAGATGAGTTGAAAGAGAGATTATCAAGGGTACTTCCTGATTATATGATTCCTTCTTATTTTGTACGGTTGAAAAAATTACCTACAAACAGCAATGGTAAAATAGATAAAAAGGCCCTTGCAGAACCGGAGAGATTCTCAGGCAACCGGGAATTGGTAAAACCCAGAACCGATATTGAAATCAAGATTTCAGATATTTGGTGCAGCTTACTTAATATTGATGATGTAAGTATTGAAGAAAGCTTCTTTAGTTTGGGTGGAAATTCATTGCTTCTTATGCGAATGCATTCACAAATAGACAAATTGTATCCGAAGTGTGTTACGATCAAAGATATTTTTACTTATCCTACTATTGCGAAAATTGCCGAGCAAATAGAAAAAGCACGGATGAATTTGCATGCAACTGCCGGAATAAAGTATACGGAGTTTCCTCCTGAGTATTTTAACGACGGAACTAATGATAACTCATGCAGCAGCTTTAGGATGCAAATGCCACAGGATTTGGTTCTAAGCACAAGGGACGTATGTAAAAAGTTTGATGTTGATATACATGATGTGCTTATTGCAGTAACCATTTATTTGCTTGCTAAGGTTACCAGCCGCGAGAATATTATGCTATATGTAATGATGGATGAACCTGACAGGGTTTGTTCATTGAATTTTAGTCTTTCAAATATTGAAACTATGAGGCAGTTCATAACTTCAGTCAATAAAAGCCGCATAATGGACATTCAAAAAGATTTGAAAATAAGGGATTTACATATGGCAAAAGAAAGAAAAAACAGGAATTTTATATTACCTGCCTATAAAAAAGAAGATCTTATGCCCGATGGCGTAGAACTGACAGATGTTTTTGATATTGTGTTTTCAAGCTTCATTGATGATGATACCGTATTTATCAGTTGTATGTTCAACTCCAGCCTTATGAATCAACAGATGATAGAAACACTGCTTCAGAATTATATGAAGTTGGTAAAAGCCATAATTGCTAAATGTTAACGTATCTGAATGAGGTATATTTATATGGGGAAAATCAGAATCTTGCATATTGTGGAAGGGTTTACTACAGGTGGAGTTGAAAAATTGGTGCTCGATCTGTTGACCAATCATGATAAGAATGCTTTTGACATGGCAGCTTTAAGTATACTCCCTAAATCGGACTTGATATTTGAAAAGGAATTGGAAAATGCCGGGGTAAAAGTTTTTTATCTGAGCAGGCATTATAAAAGAGCACAAACAATAAAGAAGCTCTATGAAATCAATAAAATAATTAAGGAATATAAGCCTGATATAATACATACCCATCATTTCGCCATAAAAGATGTCATGCTGATTTCCAAGTTGAGAAGAATACCTGTAAGACTTCATACTGTGCATGTTGACGGGTTGTTGGAAGCCAATTTCACCGGCAGCAGACTGAATGGGTTTATAGGTAAGTGTTTAGAACTTTTTCATGGAAAAGCGCTATGCAATGTCGAATCGACAATCCAAAAGGCGTGTAGCCCCGGGGCTTATACAAGCGGTTACAAAAATATTTGCTTCAATATGAATTCCAAGGTTTATGGACGGATTGATATTGATGACTTTCGCAGAAAAGCGTATAGGGGATTCAGGTTGTTTGAAATTGCGTATAATTGTTGCGGATTTTTGCCTGTTGCAATTTCAAAGAGTGTGAAAAATTCTATAGAAGAGATATACGGTCTTAGTGGAGTGCCGGTGATATATAATGGCATTGTTAATGAAAAATTTAATAATGTAATGAAAAAGCATGACGATAGTATAAAAATTATACACGTTGGAAGGTTTGAGCAGGGCAAAAACCAGGAACTGCTCATTGATGCTTTCAAGGCTGTTTGTGAGGTCTGCGACAATGTAAAACTGACACTGGTAGGCGATGGGATATTTAGGAAGCTTATAATCAAAAAAGCAGCAAAAATGAACTTGCTAAAGAAAATAGAGTTTACAGGAATTAGAAGTGATATACAGAATTTATTGGGATGCAGTGATATTTTTGTCTTGTCATCAATGGCAGAGAGTTTTGGTATAGTTGTGGTCGAGGCTATGGCTGCAGAATTACCTATAGTATCTACAGATGTAGGCGGCATAAGTGAAATAGTGCAAGACAATATAAACGGCATTCTTGTGGAACCATGCAACCCCCACGCCTTAGCTGAAGCTATTATCAGGCTTGCTAAAGACAGGGCATTGAGAGAAAAATTTGGCAAGAAAGGCAAGGAATTGGCTAGGCAGTTTGACATTAAAAAAACTGCTGATATGTACGGAGAGCTTTATAATAAATTAATTTCTTATCAAAAATAACCTTGAAATAAAAAAGGTATCTATTATGGGGAATATATCCAACCTGATTGATTTGAATAGTATTGAAGATATAAGGTCAGTGAGTCCTGAAGGGATATCCAGAAAGGATATTGCTATTATTGGTATATCTGTACGTATGCCAATGGCAAATACGCTGGATGAGTTTTGGGACAACTTGAAGTCCGGAGTTGATTGTGTCATTGATATACCTAGTACAAGATACAAGGACGTAAATGATTATCTTAAGTTTTCTGGAGAGGGTAGCAACTTTTTTGTATTTGAAAAAGCTGCATATTTGCATGACATAGATAAATTTGATTATAGTTTTTTTAATATATCACCGACAGAAGCAAGATTGATGGATCCCAATCAAAGGCTATTCCTTCAAACTGCATGGGAAGCCATTGAAGATGCCGGCTATGGGGGCAAAAGGCTTATAGGCAGCAGAACCGGTGTATATGTTGGGTATTCGGGTGAGATGGATTATAGAAGAATGATTTCCAAAGCAGAGCCTGAAAATCTATCAATAGCTGTAACAGGTAATTTACCGGCAGTTATAGCAAGCAGGATATCATACATTTTGGATCTGAAAGGACCGAGTATACTTGTCAACACAGTTTGCTCTTCATCGCTAATTGCTGTCCATTTAGCCTGCCAGGGAATACGGAACGGGGAATGTGAAATGGCTATTGCCGGAGGTGTTCAATTGCATGTGCTTCCATTGAGACAGGTTAAGATTGGGATAGAATCATTTGATGGAAGGACAAGGCCCTTTGATGAGAGTTCAGATGGGACCGGAAGCGGCGAGGGCGTCGCAGCCATATTACTGAAACCACTGAGCACCGCATTGAGAGACAAAGACAATATAATGGCCGTCATAAAAGGCAGTGCAGTAAATCAGGACGGGGCGTCGATAGGAATATCGGCACCTAATCCGTCCGCTCAGGCTGACGTTATAATTAAAGCTTGGGAAAATGCGGGAATAGATCCTGAAACGATTTCATACATAGAAACTCACGGAACAGGAACCAAGCTAGGAGATCCTATAGAGATCGAGGGCATAGAAAAAGCATTCCGTAAATTTACTGATAAGAAGCAGTTTTGTGCAATTGGATCAGTAAAATCAAATATTGGACACCTGGACGCATGTGCAGGCATAGCGGGATTACTGAAAGCTGTATTGGCTCTGAAGAATAGATGTATACCTCCTCATCTTCACTTCGATAATCCTAACAGAAAGGCGGGGATATACAAATCTCCTGTATATATAAATGATACTCTGGCTAGTTGGACTTGTGGCAAAACTCCAAGAAGGTGTGGCGTCAGCTCGTTCAGTTTTTGCGGGACAAACTGTCATGTTGTTCTTGAGGAGGCTCCTGTGCATATGAATCTAAAACCTGATCAAGCCCATGGACTTCACGTGCTGACAATATCTTCGAAAACAAAGGAAGCATTGCTGCGATATATAGCAAAGTATGCAGAATTTATCCGCAAAATAGAAGAGACGGAAATTGAAGATGTATGCTATACGGCTAATACCGGAAGAGGACATTATAATTATAGGTTAGCTTTAGTATTTAGTGACCTGAACGATTTGAAATCCAAGTTGGATACACTATGCAAATCGGCTCCTGACCATGTAAAGCTGCAAGGCGTGTATTATGGAATGCATAAAGTTATTTCACCTAATAGGAAAGTCAGAGGAGATGGAGAAATAACTCAAAGCGATGTTGATCGGCTTTCATGTACAGCAAAAGAAAAAATAAAAGATTTGCTTGATACAGGCAGGGAATCTGGCACAAGACTTGCTGAATTATGTAAGTTATATACCGCAGGGGCGGAAGTGGATTGGTATAAGCTGTATGATCTCAGGAAAAGAAAAAAGGTCAGAATTCCTACTTACCCTTTCGAGGGCGAAAGATGCTGGGTGAAAATACCTGTAAAAAGTTATAAGAATCGATATGCTGAAGATGATGAAATGTACTATACAATGCAGTGGAAAATATCTCCCTTGAGATTGAAGGAAGATGATCAAATAAAAAGCCACGTATTAATCATGATGGACGACAAGGGTATAGGGAAAGATATTTCAGACAGGCTGAGAGCCGAGGGAAAGAAAGTAACGGAGGTCGTAATAGGTACCGGATATCGAAAAGTAAATGATAATATGTATGTTATCCGAGGTACTGAAGAAGATTATAAAAGACTGTTTACTGATATAGATGTCAACGAGTTGGAACAGTTGATTCACTTAATGTCCATAGTAAGAAAAAATGAGATTGAAGATTGTGATGGGCTTGATGAGAAGTTAGAATACGGAGTTTATAGCTTGTTTTATCTATTTCAGGCCATTTGCCGCAAATGTTCCCGTGAAATTGATTTGGTTGTAATCACTGAGTATGGAGATGAGGTGGACTTCAATGAACCTGTAATAAATCCGGAAAATGCGTTGCTGTATGGACTCGGCAAAGCCATTAACACTGAAAACTCATTAATCAGGTGCAGGTATATAGATATAGATGATTATACCGATACGGGTATGATAATTTCAGAGTTAAAATCTGCCTACAATGAATATAGCGTCGCTTTCCGAAAATCCAACAGGTACATTGAGGAACTGGCGCCAATTGAAATGCCTGACACGTTTGTATATGGGGAATCTGGCCAGACTGTAAAAAGTGATGGTGTCTATATTATAGCAGGCGGTATGGGTGGATTGGGGCTTGAAATAGCGAAATTCCTGTCAACAAGGAATAAGATCAGGATTGCCTTGCTTAATCGAACAAAAATGCCTGATAGAACGGAATGGGACGATATTCTCAAAAAAAACGATGATGCAGACTTGCATAGAAAAATAAAAGGTATCAGAGAGATAGAGGGCAACGGGGCGGAAGTTATTTGCTTCAGTGTTGATATATCCAAAGAAGATGAAATAAAGACGGTAATAAATGAGCTTAAAATCAAATATGGCAGGATTAACGGAATTATACAGAGTGCGGGTATTGGAGTCGGCAGGCAGGGAAATCCGGTGCAAAATGATAAGATCGCCACGTTTAGGGAAGTATTGCTGCCCAAGGTGCATGGTACCTGGCTGCTGGAGCAT